>NZ_JAQKGV010000007.1 GCF_028617075.1 Rubrobacter calidifluminis
CCTCTATCTCCCGCCGGGCCCCCTCCAGGCTCTCGCCGGTGCGGGCCACGAGGGCCACCGCAAACCCCTCCCGCGCGAAGCGCCGGGCCACCGCCGAGCCGAGCCCCGGCCCCACCCCGACGACCGCCGCAACCGGGCTCACAGCTTACCCCCCTCCTCGCTCCACACCGGTCCTTCGGGGAAGGCATACCTCTCGAGCGAGGCGCGCTTCATCTCTATCGAGTAGCCGGGGGCTTCCGGGGGCATGTATCGGCCGTCCTTTATCACGACCGGGTGGACGAAGTGCTCGTGCAGGTGGTCGACGTACTCGAGGATGCGATCCTCGAGCGAGGCCCCAACGCAGATGTAGTCGAAGATCGAGAGGTGCTGGACGTACTCGCACAAGCCCACCCCGCCCGCGTGCGGGCAGACCGGGATCCCGAACTTCTTCGCCAGAAGGAGCACCGCGATCACCTCGTTCACCCCGCCGAGCCGGCAGGCGTCTATCTGGCAGAAGCTTATGGCATCGGCCTGCATCAGCTGCTTGAAGACGATGCGGTTCTGGCAGTGTTCCCCGGTGGCGACCCCTATGGGTGCCACAGCTTTCGCTATGCGGGCGTGGCCGAGGACGTCGTCGGGGCTGGTGGGCTCTTCGATCCAGTACGGCTCGAAGGGCGCGAGGCGCTCCATCCAGGCGATGGCCTCTTCCACGTCCCACACCTGGTTGGCGTCGACCATGAGCTTCCTCTCCGGGCCTATTACCTCCCGGATGAGGGCGGCCCGTCTGACGTCGTCCTCAACGTCCGCCCCGACCTTCATCTTGAAGTGGGTCCAGCCCCTCTCGACCCCCTCGCGGGCAAGCGCCCTCATCTTATCGTCGGGGTAGCCGAGCCAGCCCGCAGAGGTGGTGTATGCGGGGAAACCTTCCTCCAACATCTCCCGCTCGCGTTCGGCGCGGGTGGGTTCGTTCTCCCGGAGGATCTTGAGCGCCTCCTCCGGGGTCAACGCGTCGGTTATGTACCTGAACGGCACGCAGGAGACGATCTCCTCCGGGCTCATGTCCGAGAGGAGCCTCCAGAGCGGTTTGCCCTCCTTCTTCGCCCACAGGTCCCACACGGCGTTGACGATGGCGGCGGTGGCCATGTGGATCACGCCCTTCTGCGGCCCGAGCCACCGTAGCTGCCCGTCGGAGGTCATCCGCTCCCAGAAGGCCCCCATGTCCGAGGTGAACCTCTCGAGCTCCTCCCCGACCACGAGCGAGGCGAGCGCCTCTATCCCGGAGACGATCACCTCGGTACCCCGCCCGCAGGTGAAGGCGAGCCCGTGGCCCTCGAGACCGGGTTCGTCGGTTTTGAGGATCACGTACGCCGCCGAGTAGTCGGGGGCGTGGTGCATCGCGTCCGAACCTGAGAGGTCGCGCGAGGTCGGGAAGCGCACGTCGTGGGCCTCAAGGCCAACTATCCTGGTCATCCATCCCCCTTTCAGATCACCCGCGCAGATTCCCTGCTTCCCGTCCTCTCCGCCGGCAGCGGCTCGACCCTGCCCACGATGAAGAGGTAGGAGAGCGCCCCGACGATCGCGAGGACGCCGGCGGTGATGAGCCCGCCGACGAACGAGCCCGTCGCTCCGAGAACAGCTCCGAGCACGGCGGGGCTCGCGATCCCGGCGAGGTTCGAGGCGAAGTTCTGGATGCCGCCGATCGAGGCGACCCAGGAGACGGAAGACCCCTCGGCGGCCTGCGGCGCGACATCCGCGGGGAGAGACCACACGCTCGCCGCCGCGAAGGTGAGGCTCGCGTAGGAAACCGAAAGCAACGCGAGCGCCCCGGCCGCCGTCGGCACCAGCGCGGCGAGGGCTATCACCGAGGAGAAGAGCATCCCGCCGACCAGGCACACCTTGCGCGCCACGGTGAGGCTCGCCCCCCGCCGGACCAGGAAGTCCGAGAAGAGCCCCCCGACCCAGCCACCGGGTATCGCGACGATCGCCGGGATCGTCCCGAAGATACCGAGCTGCAGGAGGTCGAAACCCCTGGCCTTCACCAGGTAACTCGGGAACCAGGTGATGAAGAAGTAGATGACGAAGTTGAGGCAGAAGAACCCGATCATCATCCCCCAGATCGTGCGGTAGCGGAAGAGATCCCGCCAGCGGATCTCGTTCGCTCTCCTCTGAGGCTGCCGGCTCCTGTCGTAGTCGGCGGTCCTGGCCCCGCCGGCCTCGATGTACCGCAGCTCTTCCTCAGAAACCCTCGGATGCCTCCTCGGGCTGCGGTAGAGCAGCACCCAGAAGATGGCCCACACGATCCCCAAAGCCCCGGTCACGGCGAAGGAGACCCGCCACCCGAACGCCCCGATGAGCCCGGCGACTATCGGGAGCGAGAGCGCCGTGCCGACCCTGGCTCCGGAGTCGAAGATGCTGGTGGCAAAGGCCCGCTCCTGTTTGGGGAACCACTGGGAGACGACCTTGGCGCAGCTCGGATACCCTCCGGCCTCACCGGCGCCGAGCAGGAGCCGGAACCCGAAGAGCGAGGCGAAGTTCCTCGCGAGCCCGGTGGCCGCAGTAAAGACCGACCACCACACGACCGCCACCGTGTAGACGAGCCGCGCCCCGAACCGGTCGACCCAGTAGCCCATCGGGAGCTGGAAGAAGGCATAGGTGTAGAAGAACGCCCCGAGCGCGAGCCCCATCGCGAAATCGCCTATCCCGAGCTCCTTCTGGATGTGGGTCGCCGCTACCCCGAGGTTCGCCCGGTCGATGTAGTTTATGGCTATGCCGAAGAAGGCCAGGACGACCATCAGCCAGCGCACCCGGCTCCTCCCGGCGACTCCCCTTCTCACAGACACCTGTTCACTCCCCCTTTCCCTTGCCCTGCCCCCACTCTAGCGGGCGGTGACACCCCCGTCCACCACCATGCACGCCCCGACGACCGATTCGGCCTCCTCGGAGGCCAGGTAGGCGGCCATCGCGGCGATCTCGTCCGGCCTGACGAGCCGCCCGTGCGGCTGACGCGCCCGCATCCTGGCGCGCGCCTCCTCCGGGTCGTCGTAGCCGGCCGTGATCCTGGCGACCCACGGCGTGTCCACCGTCCCGGGTGCGATGCAGTTGACCCTCACCCCCTCCCCGATGTGGTCCATCGCGCAGGCCCGGGTCATCGAGAGGATCGCACCCTTCGCCGCACAGTAGACCGCCCGGTCGGTGAGCCCCACCAGCGCCGCGATGGAAGACATGTTTATGACCGACCCACCCCCGGAATCCCGGATGGCGGGGATGGCATACTTCATCCCGAGGAAGGTCCCCCGCACGCACACGTCCATCATCCTGTCGTAGTCCTCCTCGGTCGTATCGGGAGCGGTCGCCGCCACTCCCACCCCCGCGTTGTTGACCATCACGTCGAGCCCGCCCCACTCCTCGACGACCCGCCCGACGAGCGCCTCCACCTCATCGGCCCGCCTCACGTCCACCTGATGAACCAGCGTCTCGCCCTCGATCTCCGCCGCCACCTTCCGGGCCGCCCCCTCGTCCACGTCCGCCAGAACCACCCTCGCCCCCTCCGAAGCCATCCTGAGCGCTATCGCCCGCCCGATACCGCTCCCGGCCCCGGTCACCACGACCCGCTTCCCCTCGAGCCGCCTCATCCCCTGCGTCATCACCCACCTCCAGAGATTTGTTCCATTGAATGAAAATTGCTTTCTTTCCTTGACACAGAACATGAAAGCATGTACCTTGCGCTACTGCAAGGGGAAGGAGATCGGGTGGAAGGGAAGATCAGGGAGAGACGCGACGGCCGGGTAGAGACGCTGGCGCGGGGTTTGAGCCTTCTGGTGGCCTTCGGGGAGGGAGGCGGGGGCAAGACGCTCACGGAGCTGGCACGGGCTGCGGGTCTTCCGAAGCCGACTGCGATGCGGATGCTCCGTACTCTGGAAGAGTTCGGGTTCGTGAGCCGGGAAGGGAGGCTCTACCACGTGGGTCCACGGTGTCTTTCGCTCGGCAACCTCTACGATCTGGACGAGGATCTCAGGTGCTGGTCGCTCCCGGTGATGCGCGAGCTGACGCAAGAGGTCGGTGAGGTCGTACAGCTCGCGGTGTTGAAGGGGCGGGAGATCCTCTACCTCGAGCGCACCGAGCCGCGCCGGTCGGTCACGGTCGTACTCTCGCGGCCCGGCTCGACCCGCCCGGCGCACTGCACGGCTTTGGGCAAGGCGCTTCTGGCCTTCGGCGGCGAGAGGGAGCGGGAGGAGTATCTGGCGGTGGACAGGCTCGAGTCGCGCACGTCGAGATCGATCACCAGCCCGGAGGCGTTGCGTGCCGAGCTCGAGGTGACGCGGAGGCGCGGGTATGCGGTGGACGATACCGAGAGCGACGAAGAGGTAAGGTGCGTGGCCGCCCCCATCTTCGACGGGGTGGGGATGTGCATAGCCGCCATGAGCGTCTCCGCGCCCGCCTACCGTTTGCCGGAGGAGAGGCAGGCGGCGCTCGGGGCGCTGGTGCGGGAGTATGCCGGGAGGGTCACGCAGGCGTACTGCCGGGGGGTGGGACAGGTCCCGCCGGGTGCTGGGAGGAGGGAAGGATAACCGATGGCCGGCGGTGCGACATCCCAGGGCAAGGCCGGGAGGATCTGGCGTTATGTCCCACGGGGTCATCCCGTCTCCTGGTGGATGCTCCTCGTCACGACGGGGGCCATCCTGATCACCTCCATAGATCGCACGATACTGCCGACGGTCCTTCCGGCGATCCTCAGAGAGTTCGACCTCTCCACCGCTCAGGGCGGCTTGCTCGTCTCTTTGAGCTTCGCCGGTATGGCCGTCGGTGGCATCATACTCGGCACCCTGGGCGACAGCCCTGGTCGCGGGCCTCGCCGGGCGTGGATGTGGGGCGTGGCGCTGCTCTTCGAGATAGTCGGGGCCGTGGCGACGGCACTCTCGAGCACCCTGAATCAGCTTCGGGCCTCCCGGATACTCGGGGGGATGGGCGAAGGTTCTATGGAGCCGGTGAACGTCGCGATGGTCGGGGAGTGGTGGCAGAAAGAGAACCGTGGCTTCGCCGTCGGCACCCATCATACGGGATTTCCCATCGGGCAGTTTGTGGGACCGGCACTCATCGGGGCACTCCTGGCGGTGGGCACCTGGCGGACCGCCTTCCTAGTCATCCCTCTCATAGGCATCCCAATCTTCGTGCTCCAGACCGTGCTCGCCAGGAAGCGGAACCTAGAGAAGGTCAACCGCTGGGTCAGGGAGCGCGGCATGACACCCTCGGTCACGGTCGACCAGATCGAGGGTGAGGGCTGGACCAACCCCTGGACCAACATCAGGCTCGCACTCTCCTACCGCAACGTGAGGCTCGCGGTGCTGACCAACTTCCTGCTCCTGTTCTCCGAGTTCGGGATAGCGTCGTTCCTCACGCTGCAGCTTACCCAGAAAGCGGGCCTCTCCCTCGGAGAGGCGGCGGTAGTCTCCGGCGCTTCAGGGATAACCGGCTGGATCGGCCAGATCGTGTGGGGGACCGTCTCCGATCATCGGGGCAGGAAATTCTCTTTGGGGATAATCTCGGTCGGGCTCGCGGTGGCCACACTCGCGATGATCTTCATAAACAGCGCGGCCCTGGGTTGGATCATCCTGATCGGGTGGGGGCTTTTCCGCAACTCGCCCTACCCGGTCCTCTACTCCTCGGTCATAGACACCGTCCCCGACGCGGCGTCTTCGGGGATGGGGCTCATGATCGGGGTGGGGCTCGGCGTCTCGGGGACGATAGTCGGATCGGTCTCCGGCTACATAATCGAACACTTCGGCTTCTCGTGGAACTATCTGCTGCTCGCCGCGATCTACCTCTCCACCCTCATCCCGGTGATGATGATGCGGGAGACGGCAGAAGGACGGGTTCCCACCCGGCGATGACCCCGAAAGGAGGGAATGTGACGCGAGCGCAAGAGAGCTCATCCTTCGCTCAGAAGCTGAACGAATACGAGTGGGTCGATCTCTCCCACACGCTGGAGGAAGGCATCCCGGCGTGGCCCACGCACGCCCGCTTCGGCCGCACCCTCTACGAGTCCTACGAGCTCGGGGATGCGGCCTGCCAGTACGCGCTCGCCATGGGCGAGCACACCGGCACCCACCTCGACGCCCCGCTGCACTTCATCGCGGAAGGCAGAGTCCACTACGGGATGGACGAAGTCCCCCTGAACCGGCTGGCGGGACGCGCCGCAACGATAGAGGCCACAGACCTCGCCCCGCGCGAGACACTTTCGGCGGAGCGTATACGCAGCTGGGAGCGGGAGTGGGGCGAGCTCGAGCCCGGGGACGCCGTCCTCATACGCTTCGGCTGGGACGAGCGCTGGGCAACGGGCAGGGAGGGCAGGGCCTTTCTCGAGGACTGGCCGGGCCTCGGCCGGGAGGCTGCAGAATACCTGGTGGAGAGGAAGGTGTCGCTCGTGGGCTGTGACACCCTGGCGATAGACGCCTCCGGCGACGAGACGTTCCCGGCCCACCACACGCTTCTCGGCAACGAGGTCTACATAGCTGAGAACCTCGCCAACCTGGGGTCGCTGCCGCCCTTCTGCATGTTCATGGCGTTCCCGCTCAAGATCCGCGGCGGCTCGGGATCTCCGGTCCGGGCCCTCGCGCTGGTACCTAAGTAGATCCGGGAAAGGGGGAGAACCATGCAAGACTCCGCAACGCCCGCTCCGGTGGGCCGGGCCCGCTGGGCCAGGCTCATCCCGGTGGCGATCATCGTGTACATCATCTCGTTCATGGACCGCACCAACATCGGCTTCGCCTTCGGCGGGATGGAGAAAGAGCTGGGGATAGGAGCCGAGGCCGCGGGGCTCGCCGGGGGGATCTTCTTCATCGGGTACCTCTTCCTGCAGATCCCCGGCGGACACCTCGCCGAGCACTGGAGCGCGAAGAAGTTCGTCGGGATCATGATCATCGTCTGGGGCATCTTCGCGGTCCTCTCGGGGCTGGTGCAGAACTACTGGCAGCTTCTGGCAGTACGCTTCCTGCTCGGCATCTCGGAAGGCGGCATCTGGCCCGCGATACTGGTGCTCATAAGCCACTGGTTCCCCGCACGCGAGCGCGCCCGGGCCTACGGTTTCTGGATCATGAACATCGCGATAGCCTCGATCATCACCGCGCCGCTCTCCGGCTGGATCCTGACGTTCGCCGACTGGCGGTGGCTGTTCATCATCGAGGGGCTCTTCCCGTTCTTCATCGCCGCCCCGCTGTGGTGGTGGCTCGCAGCGGACTGGCCCTCCGAAGCCTCCTGGGTCTCCGAGGAGGAACGCGACTACATAGAACGCACGATCGCCGAGGAGCGCCGCAACGCCCCCGAGGTGGGCGGCTACAGGGAGGCCCTGCGAAGCGGCGTGGTGTGGCAGCTCGTCCTGGTCTATTTCCTGATCCAGATAGGCTTCTACGGGCTGAACCTGTGGCTTCCGACCGTGATCCACGAGATGAGCCAGCGGGGTTACGGGGCGGTCGGGCTGCTCACGGCGATCCCCTACATCGTCGCCATGATCGGGCTGTGGGTCAACGGCTGGGCCGCCGACAGGGACGGCCACTACTCGCTGCACGTCTTCCTCGCGATGCTCATCGCCGCGGTCGCCCTCGTCGCCTCGGTCGCCATCGGCAAGGGCAACATCGTGCCCTCGGTGGTGCTTTTGAGCCTGGCGATGGGCGGCGCCCTGGCCTACGACGGCCCGTTCTGGGCCGCGGCCTCCGAGGCGATGCCCGCGGCCGTGGCGGGTGGGGCGATGGGCCTGATCAACGCGCTCGGCAACCTGGGCGGGTTCGCAGGACCCTACCTGGGCGGCTACCTGCAGCAGAAGAGCGGCAGCTTCGTGAGCACCGCGAGCGTGCTCGCCGCAGCCCTCTTTCTGGCGGGGATAGTGATGATGACGGTGAGGGTGCGCCGCCAGCACGTGGAGGCGCGCACAGAGGAAACCCAGGAGGTGAGGGGTTAGCGTGAAGGCACTGGTCTGGCAGGGGCCGAGGAGCATGGCTCTCGAGGAGAGCCCGGAGCCCGAGCCGGGTCCCGGAGAGGTGGTGCTGCGCACCGGCGCCGCCGGGATCTGCGGTTCGGAGGTCGAAGGGTACCTGGGCAGGATGGGCAACCGCACCCCGCCGCTCGTGATGGGACACGAGTTCGCGGGCACGGTGTCGAAGGTCGGCGAGGGGGTGGAACCTTCGTGGGAGGGGAGGAGGGTCGCGGTCAATCCCCTGCTCCCGTGCGACGAGTGCCCCATCTGCCGGGCCGGGATGGAGAACGCCTGCCCCAACCGCACCATGATCGGCATCCAGCACCCCGGAGCCTTCGCAGAGTACGTCCGCGTCCCCGCCGCGGCGCTGCTGCCGGTCCCCGACACCCTCCCGATGACCGCCGCGGCCCTCGCCGAACCGTTCGCCAACGGGGTGCACGCGGTACGCCTGGCGCAGGTTCGGGGGTCGATGGAGCGCGCCGTCGTCCTCGGCGCGGGCACCATCGGCACGATGGTCCTGCAGGCTGCGGTCCTGAGCGGGATCCCGGAGGTCACCGTCGTCGAGCCGCACGAAAGGAGGAGGGAGAAGGCATTCTCCTTCGGGGCGAACGCAGCGTTCCCCTCGGGTGAAGACGCGAAGGAGGCGCTGCGCGAGGCCACGGGCGGCCTCGGTGCCGACGTCGTCTTCGACGCTGCCGGCACCTCTCAGACGCGGCGTCTCGCCGCCGGGCTGCTCCGTCCCGGAGGGATGGCCGTCCTCGTCGGGCTGCACGAGGACGAGAGCCTCATACCCTTCCACCACCTGGTGCGCAACCAGCTCGCGCTGCAGGGCTCCTACGCTTACACCCGCGAGGACTTCCGGCAGGCGCTCGACTGGATCTCCGAGGGCCGCGCCGGGATCGGCGAGCTCCCCGACCCCCTGCCGCTCTCCGAGGGCCCCGAAGCGTTCCGCCGCCTGGCCGAAGGTCCCACAGACCAGGTGAAGATCTTTCTGGCGGAGGGGGCGTGAACGGGCGTCCGCTCTCCGGGTGCACCGCGATCGTCACCGGGGCCTCGAGCGGGATCGGGCTCGCCACGGCGAACCTCTTCTGCGACTCCGGGGCCCGCGTCCACGCGGTGGCGCGCAGGAAGGAGGCCATGGAGAAGGGCGCCGGCGAAGAGCGCCTCGCCACGGGGCGTCTCATCCCGCACGCCCTCGACGTCTCGGACCGCGAGGGCGTGGAGGCGCTGGTCGCGGAGACGGGCGGGCGTGAGCGAATCGACCTCCTGGTGCTCGCGGCCGGGACCAACGTCCCCGACAGGAGCCTGGAGAAGCTCTCCCCGGAGGACTGGGAGCGCATCCTCTCGGTGAACCTCTGCGGGGCGTTCTACTTCCTCAAGGCCGCGCTTCCCCACCTCAGAACCTCGCGCGGCCAGGCCATCCTCATAGGCAGCGTCTCCGGGTTCTGGCCCGACGCCTCCGGCCCTGCGTATCAGGCGTCGAAGGCAGGGATGGCCGCGCTCGCGCGGGCGGCGGGCATCGAGGAGCACGCGAGGGGTGTGCGCTTCTCGAGCGTGCTGCCCGGCATCGTGGACACGCCCCTGCTGGACGACCGGCCCGCACCGCCGCCCAGGGAGGTGCGCGAGCGGGCGCTCAGGCCCAGGGACGTGGCGCGGGCGTGCCTGTTCCTCGCCACGCTCCCGGAGCACGTCTGCGTGCCCGAGATGACCATCCTGCCGGCCGGGCTCCAGGCCCTCGGCAAGACCGGAGCGGCAACCCCGCAACTTCCCCCGGAAGAGGAGGACGCGTGAAGATAACGAGCATCAGCACGGCCGTCGTCGAGGCCAACTACGACTGGACCTTCATCCGCATCCGGACCGACGAGGGGATAACCGGGCTCGGCGAGAGCTACCTGGCGCCGGGGCTCACCGCGATCATCCGCGAGATGGGCCGGCTGCTCGTCGGGGAAGACCCGAGAGACATCGACCGGCTCTTCTCCAAGATGCGCTGGGCCGCCTCGGGTGCGGGTTCGATGGGCGGGATCGTCTACAACGCCATCTCCGGGATAGAGGCGGCGCTCTGGGACGTGCTCGGCAAGTACTGCGGCGTCCCCATCTACCGCCTGCTCGGCGGCAAGTATCGCGACCGCGTCCGCGTCTACGCCGACTGCCACGCCGGGGAGGCGCTCGAGGCGCTCGACTCGCTCATGGTCGCCCGCCGCCCGCGCTGGCTGACGGAGGAGGAGAGGACGGCGATCTCCGCCGAGATCAACCACCCCGTCCACGGTCGGGCCTACGGGGAGGCCGAGACGGACGAGGTCTTCACCCCCGAGATGTACGCAGCCCGCGCCCGCGAGGTCGCCTCCCGCGGGTTCACCGCGCTCAAGTTCGACCTCGACGTCCCGAACCCCCACACCCTGGACACCCACTCCGGCACCCTCACCCACGCCGAGGTCGGTTTCATGGTCTCGCTCGTCGAGGCCGTCCGGGAGGCGGTCGGGGAAACGGTGGACATCGCCTTCGACCTGCACTGGCGCTACGACGTCTCCGACGCGCTGCGGCTGGCCTGCGAGCTCGAGCCTTACGGGCTGATGTGGCTCGAGGACCCGATCCCGCCGGAGAACGTCGAGGCGCTGCGGCGCGTCACCGCGGGGACCCGCACCCCGATCTCGAGCGGTGAGAACCTCTACATGCGCTACGGCTTCCGCGAGGCTCTGGAGAGGGGCGCGCTGGACATCGCCGCCCCCGACCTGCAGAAGACCGGCGGGCTCCTGGAGGGACGAAAGATAGCCGACCTGGCAGACACCCACTACGTCGCCCTAGCCCCGCACTGCATCGCCTCTCCCGTCGGGACGCTCGCCTCGGCGCACTTGGCCGCCGCGATCCCGAATTTCCTCGCGCTGGAGTGGCACGGGATGAGCGTCCCGTTCTGGGAGGAGATGGTCACGGGCCTCGACCACCCCGTGATCGAGGACGGGTTCATCCGCGTTCCGGAAGCCCCGGGGCTCGGGGTCGAGCTGAACGAGGAGGTGGCCCGCCGCTACGCCCGTCCCGGCGAGCCGTTCTTCGAGGAGACCTAGAGAGACGGACGCCGGCCTTCGAACCCCGTCGCCTGCTCGAAGGCGTGCGCGAGGCGCAGCACCCCGACCTCGTCGCGGGGACGACCCACGATCTGAAGCCCCACCGGAAGCCCCTCCGGGGTGAAACCTCCCGGCACCGAGATCGCGGGCAGGGCGGGCACGGTTATGTAGTAGCAGGACTTCATCCAGTCGATGTAGGTCTGCATCGGCTCGCCCGCCACCTCCGTCGGGTACTCCACCTTGACGTCGAACGGGAGGACCTGAACCGTCGGGAGGAGCAGGAAGTCGTAGAGATCGAGGAACTTTCGCACCCGGTGGTAGAGCTCCGTCCTGAACTTCTCGGCCCGCGCGAGGTCGTCCGGGGTGAGCCTCGCCCCCTGCTCGATGTTCCAGACAACCGTCTTCTTCATCTCGTGCCGGTGCTCCGCGAGAAGCTCTCCGTAGGAGAGGTGGAACTGGAAGGCCCTGAAGACCTTGAACGCCTCGTCGGCCCCGGAGAAGTCCGGCGCGGCCTCCTCGACGGTGCACCCGATCTCTTCGAAGACACCGAGGGTGCCTTCGAGCGTCTCCAACACCTCCCGCTCGACGGGGAGCTCCCCGAGGGTGGAACTCCAGGCGAGACGCGCTCCGGAGAAGTCATGCTCCAGGGGTTCGAGGAAGATCTCCCCCGGCTCGGACAGAGAGAGCGGGGCGCGCGGGTCGGGGCCCGCGATCGCCGCGAGCATGAGCGCAACATCGGAGGCGCTCCGGGCCATCGGACCTTCGACCGAGAGCGGGGACCACGGGACGAGCGTGGGCCAGGTGGGGACCCTCCCGGGTGAGGGCCTCAAACCCACGACGTTGCAGAAGGAGGCCGGGTTGCGCAGCGATCCCCCCATGTCCGAGCCGTCGGCGATCGGAACCATCCCGGCCGCGAGCGCGGCGGCTGCCCCGCCGCTCGACCCACCGCAGGTCTTCGAGAGGTTGTAGGGGTTTCTGGTCGCCCCGAAGATCGGGTTGAACGTCTGCGAGCCCGCGCCGAACTCTGGGGTGTTGCTCTTGCCCAGGGTTATCGCTCCGGCTCTCTTCAGGCGCTCGACGATGAGCGCATCGTCCTCCGGGACGAAGTCTCTGAAGGCCGGAGAGCCGAAGGTCGTGCGGATATCCCTGGTGGGAACGAGATCCTTGTGCACCACCGGGAGCCCGTGCAGGATCCCGACCTCCCCGCCCCGGGTGATCCTCCGGTCGGCCTCGCGCGCCTCCTCGATGGCACGCTCCGGCACCAGGGTGACGATGGCGTTCACCCTCGGATTCGTCTCCTCGAGGCGCCGGAGGTGGGCCTCGACGACCTCCACGGCGGAGAGCTCGCGCTCCCGGATCAGGCGAGCCATCTCCCGCGCCGGGAGGTAGATGATCTCGTCAGTCAACCCTCCACCTCCCGTACGGGACGGCGACATCCGGGCATCCAGGGAGATGCGGCGTGGCGAGCCCGCGCATCACGGCTGCTGGGGCACCATCCGCCGGGCGGCCTCCTCGCGATCACGGCGGGTGGCCGTCGCCAGGCTCACCACCACCCCAACCAGGGTGTTCACGATGAGCCCGTAGAGGCCGCCGTTTATCCCGAAGAGCGGATCGTGGCCGGTGGCGAACAGGATGAAGACTAAGGCCACCCCCGCAGCGTAGCCCGCGACCGCGCCCTTCGCGTTCATCCCGCGCCACAGGAGCCCCAGGATCAGGACGGGAGCAAGCTGGGTTATCCCCTCGTAGGAGATAACCGAGAGCCGGACCAGGGTGGAGGGCAGCGTGATCGAGAAGACCAGCGCGATCAGGCCGACCAGGAACGTCACGAGCTGCGAGAGCCGGTGCTGGGCCCTCTCCGAGCGGACGCCAAGCCCCAGGATGCTCCTGCCCCACATCGTCCCTATCACCAGCATGAAGACGGTCATCGGCACGATCGCCGAGAGCGCCCCCGCCACCCCGGTCAGGCCGACGAACCATGCCGGGAACGCCTTGATCGAGAGGGCGAGCAACGCCAGGTCGCCGTCCTTGAGGTGCGGCACGACGAAGACAGCCGCCATCCCGAGCAGCATCGGGACGAACAGCAGGATCTGGTAGCAGGGCAGAAAGATACTGTTGGTGCGGATGGTGCGGGCCGCCTGAGCCCCCAGGTAGGCGGCGAAGACGTTGGGGAAGACGATGTAGCCGAAGGAGTTGACGATGGTGGTCGAAGCGAACCACCACGAATTCAGGTTCGGCGATTTCCCCGGCAGGGTGAGCATCTCCGGGTGGGTGTCCAGGAGCCTCTCGAAGAGCCCGCCGTAGCCGCCGAAGAAGTGGTAGGGGACGTAGAGGCCGATCACGATGACCGTCAGGATGACCAGCGAGTCCTTGAGCAGGCTCACCCAGGCGCTCCCTCGCAGTCCGCTCACCAGGATGAACCCCTCGGCGACGATGAAGGAGATCACGTACGCCCAGTCGAGGCTTATACCGCCGTAGGTCATCTGATTGACGACGAGGCCCATGCCGGTGATCTGGAGCTGCACGTACGGGATGAGGAAGATGGTCGTGATCAGGGCCATAAGAACCCCGAGCGTCTTGCTCCCATACCGGTGCGTCCCCATGTCCGATACGCTTATGAGGTTATGCTTCTTCGCGTAAGCCCAGAACAGGGGCCCGAAGAAGTACCCGAGTGCGTACCCGCCGCACAGGTAGGCGAACTCGTAGTAGATCGGAGCCCCGTAGTCATAACCCCAACCGGCTGCGCCGAGGTAGCTGAACGCCGTGTACGTCTCGCCGGCGAGCAACACCCACAGAAGAACCGACCCGAAGCTGCGCCCGCCGACCGACCACTCCGAGAAGTCAGGCTGCCGTCCCCTCACCGATAGCAGCCCGAGCGCGATCGTGAGGATCATGAAGATTATGAAGATGGTGCTCGCCACCGCCGCGTTGGACATGGCCTACCCTCCTCCCCCGTTCCTTTTTCTCCCGTAGAGCGGGTCGAAGCGGGCGGCGAGCCAGATCGCGAGCGGCGTCGCCACCACGCCGACGAGCATCCAGAAGGTGAAGAAAGGCATCCCGAAGACGAGCGGGTGGATGCGGTTGGCGAACGGCAGCCCCACTATGAAGATGACGAACGGGACCAGAAGCAGCCACAGCGAGCTCCTACCCCGCATGGTCATCTCCCTCCCCGGCCTCGAGGTATCCGCAGAGGATGAGCGCGAGAACCTTCGTGGCCGCCACCAGATCTTCGACCTCGACGTACTCGTCGGCGATGTGGGAGAGCGCGGTTCTGCCCGGCCCGTAGACTATGCAGTTCTCTATCCCCGCGCCGTGCACGACGAAGCGCTGGTCGTCGCTCCCGGCGGAGATCAGGAGCCGGGGCTCCATGCCCAAAGACCTGACGGCCTGCCGGGCCACCCTGACGAGCGGCTCATCCTCCGGGATTATTACGGGCTCGGTGGCGTAGGTCTCCCGGTAGTCGTAGCGGATGCCGGTCTCCCCGGCGAACGCCTCCAGCAGAGAGAGGATCTCCTCCCGGGCCTCCTCCAGCCGCTCCTGCGGCACCAGGCGGCGGTTGAAGGTGAGGCGGCAGCGGTCGGGGACGGTGTTGGTGGCCGTCCCGCCCTGCACGGTGTCGAAGGAGAGGGTGGCGCAGACGGCCTCGGCGGGCGTCACCGCGAGGCTGCTCCTGCGCTGCGAAAGCCGGGGTTTCAGATCCTCCTCCACCCGCGAGACGAAGCGCGCCGCCAGCTCCACGGCGTTCAGCCCGAGCATCGGGGCGCTCCCGTGGGCCTTGCGGCCGAAGAAGGTGATCTCACACCATATCGCACCCTTGTGCCCGAGGCCTATCCCCTCCGGGCCGAACGGCTCGGTGATGATAACTGCGTCGGTGTCCTCGGCACCGATCACCCCCCGTTCGACGAGGAACCCCATCCCGGCGTTTCTGTTCCCGACGGTCTCCTCGTCCGGGACCGCGCTCTGGACGATGCGCCCTCCCACATCCAACCCGGCCCTGCGCAGAGCCTCGACGGCGAAGATCTGACAGGCGAGCCCGCTCTTCTGATCGGCCGCTCCCCGGCCGTAGACCCTCCCGTCCTCGAGCTCCCCGCCGAAGGGATCGTGACGCCAGTCGCTGCCGGCGGGCACCACATCGTAGTGACCGTTGAGGTGTATGGAGCCTCCCTCCCTGTCTCCCGGCAGCCGGGCGACGAGGTTGGGACGGGGTCTCCCCCCACCGTGCGGCGCGAGCTCGGGGAGGCGCTCCTCCGGCACCCGCAGCACCTCCACCTCGTAGCCGAGCCCGTCGAGCAGATCCCCCATGTAACCGACGAACTTTTCGTAGTGCTCCCCGGGCGGGTTCACCGTCGGTATCCGCACGAACTCCCGCAGCACGTCGACCATCCGGGGCGAGAGCTCTTCCACAGCCTCGAGGATGGCTCCGCGCAACCCCGTAACGCTCAAGCAGGACCTCCCCAGTCGCCCCAACGGGATCAGTTCACACCCGAACCGGAGGGCATGTCAAGACCATGATTCCGCAGGGCGGAAGACACCGGCCCCTTCTAGCGACACCTTGCGGGAGCGGAGTCCTGCACCACCGGGGAGGGGGTCTCGGGCTCGGGGGAGCGGGCACTGAGGCGTCCGAGCACGAAGACCGAGGCCCACAGGAGGAGGAAGCCCGCGATCTGGTTGGGTGTGACGCCCACCCCGAGCACGACCCAGTTGAGGACCACCGCGGTCGCGGGGAAGGCGAGCTCGGCGAGGGTGGCGTAGGAGGCGCGGGTGGAGGTCAGGCCCCGGTAATAGAGCAGGAGGGCGATGAGCCCCGGGATCAGGGCGAGGAGCGCCACCCGCAGGGGGTGTGCGGCGATCCCCTCCCCGACGCCGCCCATCTTCCCCTGCCAGAGCACGACCACCCCGAGCAGCGGCAGGGCACTCAGAAGGCGGGCCCCGGTGAGGGTGTGGAAGGGGAGATCCCGTAACACGAAGCGACCCATGACCGTCGAGGAGCCCCAGAGGAACGCCGCCCCGAGCGCGAAGAGCGAGGAGAGGAGCGCCCCGCTTCCGAGCTTCCCGAACGGCGAGAGGTCGGAGAAGGAGATCAGGTACGCCCCGGCCATCGCGACGACGAAGCATCCCCAGTAGCGCCAGCCGAGCCGCTCGCGCAGGAGCAGCGAGGAGAGGGTTATCGCGAAGAGAGGCTGGGTCTTCTGCAGCAGGATCGCGGCGGTCGGGTTCCCGAGGGCGAACGCCTCGGTGAACATCAGCGTGGCGAGCGCCGAGCCTCCCCAGCCTATGGTGAGCAGCGCGAGCCAGTGCAGCGCCCGGAAGCCGCGGAACGCACGCCAGCCGAGCGCGACCGCCGGGATCGAGTAGGCGGCCAGAAATAGGTGCTCGGAGAAGACGATCGCCGTCGGCGACATGTACTTCAGGAGCGGCACCCGCAGCACCCCGTCGGTGCCCCAGAGCGCCGCCCCGACCGCGACCAGAAGGACCCCGACGAAGCTCCCCCTCTTCCAGCCCAAGCTAGACCGCCCCCGGCCAGCGGAGCTTCGGGATCACCCGCTCCCCGTAGACGCGGATGAACTCCTCCTGGTTGCGCCCGACGTTGTGCACGTAGACCTCGTCGAAGCCCAGGTCCACGTAGTGCTGGATGTGCTCCAGGTGCTCGTCGGGGTCGGCGGAGATGAGCACGCGGTTCGCGAAGTCCTCTATCCTGACCTGCCTGGCCATCGCGGCGAAGTCCTCGGGGTTTCTGATGTCGGCTTTGGGGAAGGGCATCCCGCCGTTGGGCCACTCCCTGAGGGCGTTCTCCCCGGCCTCTTCCTGGCTCTTCGCGTAGGAGACGTGGAGCTGCAGGATGCGCGGCATCTCGGAGGGGTCCTTGTCCTCCTGTCGCGCTCCCTCCTCGAAGCGCTCCATGAGCATCCTTATCTTCTCGTCCGGGGCGCCGACGGTGATGATCCCGTCGCACAACCTCCCGGTACGCCTGCTCATGACGGGCCCGGCGGTGGCGACGTAGATCGGGGGCGGGCTCTCCGGCAGGGTGTAGAGCCTCGCGCTCTCGAGCTTTATGTGCTCCCCCTGGTACTTGACCACATTCCCCGAGAAGAGCCGCCTTATCACCTCGATCGACTCCATCAGGATGCGCAGGCGGGTCGGGGCCTCTGGCCAGTAGTGCCCGACGACGTGCTCGTTCAGGGCCTCACCAGCTCCCAGTCCGAGCCAGAAGCGCCCGGGGTACATCGCCTCCAGCGTGGCCGCGGCCTGCGCGATCACCGCCGGGTGGTAGCGGAAGCCGGGCGGGGTAACCCCGGTCCCGAAGCGCAAAGAAGTCGTCGCCCCGAGCGCCCCGAGCCAGCTCCACACGAACGCGCTCTGCCCCTGCTGTGGGGTCCAGGGGTGGAAGTGGTCGGAGGCCATCACCGAGGTGAACCCGGCCTCCTCCGCCTGCTTCGACCACCTCAGGAGGTCCGTCGGGTGGAACTGCTCGAACATCGCCGCGTAGCCGAGAGTGCCGGTGGTCTTCATGCCCCTCCCTGATCTCGCCTGTAATAAGCAGGGTACCGGCCAATTATATTTGCGATCCCGGCGGACGGGCGTGTATATTCCGGGCCGTGTGAGACCTTTTCACGGGGAGGAGGGTGCGGACGCAGAGAACCCGGATCACGATAGCCTCGCGCCTGGACCGCCTGCCGGTCTACTCGATGCACCGCAGGCTCATCGCCGTGCTCGGTGTAGGCACCTTCTTCGACCTCTACGACATCTTCCTCGGCGGGGTCCTGGCGGCGGTGCTCGCGGACACCTTCAACCTGGGAGCCACGGGTAAGGCGCTCGTCATCGGCTCGGGCTTCGTCGGGATGTTCTTCGGGGCGAGCGTGCTCGGGATCGTCGCGGACTACGTCGGGCGGCGGGCGATGTACCAGGCGGACCTCCTGATCTACTCGATCTTCTCGCTCGCCGCCGCTTTCGCGCCCTCGCTGGCCCTTATCCTGATCTTCCGCTTCCTCGGCGGCCTCGGGCTCGGGGCGACGCTCCCGATGACGGATATCTACATGGGCGAGATGGTCCCGCGCCGGGTGCGCGGCCGGTTCACCGCGCTCGCCTACACCATAGGCTTCTTCGGGGTGCCGGTCGCCGGGCTCGCCGGGCGGCTTCTCGCCCCGAACGACCTGGGCGGGATCGCCGGCTGGCGGTGGCTCTTCGTCTTCGGCTCGCTCGGGGCGCTCATCGTCTGGTTCATGCGCCGCAGCCTCCCCGAATCGCCGCGGTGGTACGAGATCAAAGGTCGTCCTCTGGATGCCGAGGCGGCGATGCGCCGGATGGAGGAGGCGGCCCGCCGCGAGCGCGGCATCGACGAGCTGCCGGCGCCCGAGCCCGCCCCGGTCGAGCCCCAGCGCGGGGCGACCTTCCGGGAGATCTTCGATGAGGGCTACGCCCGGCGTACGGTGATGCTCTTCGCCTTCCAGATCCTGCAGACCGTCGGCTACTACGGTTTCGGCTCGCTCGCCCCGGTAGTCCTCACCGACAAGGGCTTCGACATCGTCGAGACGCTCGGGTACACCGCGCTCATCTTCCTCGGCTACCCGATAGGCTCGATGATCTCGGTGCCCGTCGTCGAGCGTTTCGAGCGCAAGTGGATCATCGTCGGTTCGGCGATCCTGATGGCGATCCTCGGGATGGTCTTCGGCTTCGCATCGTCGGTACCCGTGATCGTCTTATCCGGGTTCCTGCTCACCGCGGTGAGCAACCTCTTCTCCAACGCCTTCCACATCTACCAGGCGGAGATCTTCCCGACCCGCATGCGCGGCACGGCCGTCGGCACGGCGTACAGCCTGAGCCGCCTGACGAGCGCCGTCCTGCCGTTCGTCGCCGTTCCTTTCCTGGCAGCCTACGGCCCGGCGGCGACGTTCATCGGCTCGGCCGTGATCCTGGGGATCCTCTGCCTGGACGTGGGCATCCTCGGCCCCCGCTCGACGGGCCGCACCCTGGAGAAGATCGCGCGCTAGAAGTGGTCCGGGCGGAAGATCCACGGGTCCCGCACCGGGAGGATCTCCTCGAGAACCTCCAGCGCCCGCTCCGTGTCGGGCTCAATGAGCCCGCGCCGGGCGAGCTCGCGCGCGGGCAAATACCCGGCGTAGAGCTGCGCTAGCCGCCGCACGTCGAGCGTGACGCGCCCGGCGATCTCCCCCTCCCCCACGACGTGCTCCTCCTCGTTCTCCGGAAAGAGCTCATCTCGGACGTCGAGCGCGAGCGCCCGTGATCCCCGGGGCCGCAGGAGATCCAGGGCGCCGCGCACGTCGACGATCCGGAGCATCTGCTCGGGGCTCACCCGCGCCTCGACGTATGAGCTCCTCAGGTAGGGGTGCAGCGGCTCCCCGCGCGGGCTCCACATCCTGACGCCGAAGACCTCCGGGTCGAGCGAGGCGGGGAGCGAGAGGAGCCCGGCCAGGGCCTGGGGTGTCCGCCAGACGAGCTCGCGCACCCGCATCGTCCGGCGCGGCTCCCGGGCGGGCTCGAAGGGGCTCGTCTCGTAGAGCATGTACCCCTCCAGCTCGTCGCCCTGCTCGTAGACGGCGGCCTCGACCTCCTCCCGCCCCAGAAGCCTCTCCCAGTACGCCCGGCCGCGGCGCACGCAGAGCCGGTGGCGGGCGGCCGCCTCCTCGTGCAACCCCATCATCCGCACCAGGTCCTTCTCGCAGCAGGCCCGCACGTTCCGCTGCTCCGGAGACGTCGGCAGCTTCCCCGGCTCCAGCCGGTACTCGATGGCCTCGCCCGCGAGCTCGTAGCCGAAGGAGCGGTAGAAGGCGTGGGCGAAGGGCCAGAGCATCGAGAGCGAAACACCTCCCGCGCGCATCCGGCGCAGCGCCTCGCGCACGAGCTCCCCGGCGTAACCCCGCCTCCGGTACGCCGGGTGGGCGGCCACCGCGGCGACCCCGCCCACCGGCACCGCCCTCCCCTCAACATAGGCCTCGAGCGGGAGCACGGTCGCCGTCGCCCGCACCTCCCCGTCTTCCTCCAGCACGTAGACGCTCTCGGGATCCACCCGGGGGTTCTTCCCGGGGTCGAAGTAGTCCCTCCAGCGCCCGACGTCGTTCCCGAACGCGAGCGCGAGCAACCGGGAGAGGGTCTCGAGATCCTCCCCGGCGACCGTCCTCACCTCCAAAGCCATCCTCCCTTCCGCTCGACTCCGAAGGGATTGTAACCGGATCAGGCGAGGCGGCTGATCAGGAACATGAACAACACCCCGACAAGCGCGAGCAGCGTGCTCCTTCGGAACCCGAGCGGCGCGGCGAGCGGCAGCAGCCTCCCCGTCGCGGCGAAGATGAAGAGCCCGGAGAAGAACCCGATCGCCACCGGGAACACCACGCCCGGAACCGGCAGTACCATCGCCACGACCGCCCCGACGAGCGGGGTGAGCGCGTCCGCCACAAGCATCCCCACGGACCGCTTCACCGGCTGGCCGTGGGCGACCATGTAAGAGACGGTGTCAAGCCCGTCGGAGAAATCGTGCCCGATGACCGCGAGCGCGACCAGCACCCCCACGCTCAGGCTGACCTCGAACCCCAGCCCGATGGTGAGCCCGTCGAAGAAGCTGTGCACCACGAAACCACCGGCCCCGACGAGCCCCGCGAGGCCTCCCTTCCCGGCCCCCTCATGCCGGTGCCCCGCGGACCGCTCGAGCAGGCCGAACACGAGGTACCCGGCGAGCGCAGCCCCGAGCGGCACCACCGGCTGCATCCCGAGCTCCGAGGCCCGGCCCACCGCGTCCGGCAACAGGTCGAAGAACGCCGCCCCGAGCACCACGCCCCCGGCTAGAGCCATCAGAACCTGCCGGCGGCCCGGCCAGCGCAGCGCCGCTATCCCCCCGGCCATCGTCGAGAAGAACGTGACCGCCGAGAACACGAGCGTGGCTATCGTCGCCCCGCTCACGCTCCCTCCCCCGAACAACGGGGACAGAGGCCGGTGAAGAGCAACTCGTGCCCGAAGACCCGGAACCCCGTCGCCTCCTCGACCTTACCCTCACACCCGCCGACGATGCACCCCTCGACGGCGGAAATCGTTCCGCACCGCTCGCACCTGACGTGCTCATGGTGCCCGCGGGCCGCCTCGTAGCGCGCCTTCCCATCCCCGAACTCCACCCGCCTCAATACCCCCTCCTCCTCCAGCCGCCGCATCGCCCGCCACACCGTCGAGAAATCCACCCCCCCACCAAGCGCCCGCGCAACATCCTCCACCGACCAGTCGTGCCTCCCCGAAGAGCCCACGAGCCTCTCCACCGCCTCCTTGGTGTGCGCCGGTCGTGCCAACCTTAAAAAACCTCCCTCTCGAAAAGCTTCCCGCCACCGGGCAGTATAGCCCCGAAACAACGTTTTGCAAGTCGTTTGCGAAATCGGGCGAGGTGGTGGAGGAAGGGTTATGGTTAGGGAAGCTGGCGAGAGGAGGCCGGGAGGTCCGTGCATGGAGCGGGGAAGGTTCACGGCTGGCATGGAAGGTTCGTTCGTGGTGTTCATCTTCGGGATCAGGGTGAACAGGCTCCGTGCCGTCGGGAGGTGGCTTCCGGTGTTGAGGGCGCTGCGGGGCGTGTTACGGGAGCTCCGCGGGCACCGGGGGAGAGGCTTCTTCGGGGCGGAGACCTTTTTCTATTGGCGGGGGGTGGCGGTGGTCCAGTACTGGCGTTCGCGGGAGGATCTGGAGCGCTTCGCGCGTGATCCGGAGGACGTACACCTGCCGGCCTGGAGACAGTTCAACCGGGAGGTGAGGAAGAGCAGGGTGGTCGGCGTCTGGCACGAGGCGTATGCGGTAGAAGACGGGCGCTACGAGGCCGTCTACGCCAACATGCCGCCGTTCGGGCTGGCGCGGGCCACCGGGCGCGTCCCGGCCGTGGGGGGCGGGAAGGGCGCCCGGCGGCGTACGCGGGGCGGGGAGGAGGGCTAGCCCCGCTTTTCGAGGTGCGAAGCGAGGAGCGGCATGTCCGCCGGGCCGAGCCGGTCGGAGGCCGTCTTGAGCTGGTGCCAGAACGGGTAGATGAGCGGCGGGGCGCTCACCTCGTCGAGGCGGGCGCGCTCCTCTGCGGTGAGCTCGAGGTCCGCGGCCTTCAGGTTGTCCGCGAGCTGTTCGTCGGTGCGTGCCCCTATTATCACGGAGGCGACGCCGGGACGGCCCAAAAGCCAGGCCAGCGCGACCTGGGCGGCGGAGACACCGCGGTCTCCGGCGATCTCGACGAGGGTCTCTATCGTGTCGTAGAGCCTCTCCTCGTCGCGCACGGGGGGTTCGTTCCAGCCAGCGAGGTGGCGGCCCTCCTTCGCGTCCTGTCCCCGGCGGTACTTGCCCGAGAGGAGGCCGCCGGCGAGCGGGCTCCACACCAGGATCGAGCAGTCCTGGTCTATGGCTATGGGCACGTTCTCGTACTCGGCGTCGCGCGATTCGAGGGAGTAGTAGATCTGCTGGCTCACGAAGCGCTCGTAGCCGAGGCGTTCGGAGATCCCGAGCGCCTTCATCAGCTGCCAGCCCGCGTAGTTCGAGCAGCCGACGTAGCGCACCTTGCCGGACTTGACCAGAGTGTCCAGGGCCTCGAGCGTCTCCTCGAGCGGGGTGAGGCCGTCCCACTCGTGCACCTGGTAGAGGTCTATGTAGTCGGTGCCGAGGCGCCTGAGGCTGGCCTCGCACTCCCGGATGAGGTGGTGGCGGGAGAGACCGGAGTCGTTGGGCCCCTCGCCGATGCGCATGCGGGCCTTGGTCGCGAGCAGCAGCCTGTCGCGCTTACCGGCTATGGCCTTTCCGAGGATCTCCTCCGACTCGCCCGCGGAGTAGATGTTCGCGGTGTCGAAGAGGTTCACGCCGGCGTCCAGGCACATGTCCACCTGGCGGGTGGCCGCTTTGACGTCGGTGGAGCCGACGGCCTTGAAGCCGCCCTTCCCGCCGAAGGTCATCGTGCCGAGCGAGAGCGTCGAGACCATGAGCCCCGAGCGCCCGAGCCTGCGGTACTCCATCCCTCCTCCTTCCGTGGATGTCTCCTGTTCGTGCCAGGTCGAAGCCTAGCACAGCGCTCAGCGCCCGACGCTCGGGCGCACCCGCTTCATCGCGGTGCGGAAGTCGTAGGTGGTGACCCGGAGCGAGTCGAGCCGGTGCGGGGGGATACGACGCTCGAGGGAGCGCAGGTCTACGGTGCGGCGCATGCAGGCGAGCGCCGCCTCCCGGCAGAGCGCCTCGATGTCCGCGCCGGAGTAGCCGCGGGTGAGGCGGGACAGCTCGTCGAGGTCGAGGGCGGGGTCGGTGGGCATCCTGCGGGTGTGTATCTCGAAGATCTGGCGCCGCCCGGCTTCGTCGGGCAGGCCCACCTCGATCTCGTGGTCGAAACGACCGGGACGGCGCAGGGCCGGGTCGAGAGCGTCCGGGCGGTTGGTGGTGGCGATCACGCAGACCCGCCCGGGCTCGCCCAGCCCGTCCATCAGCGAGAGGAGCTGAGAGACGAGCGTCGCCTCGAAGCTCTCGCTCATCGCCTCGCGCGCGGAGGCGAAGGAGTCGATCTCGTCGAAGAGGATGATCGAGGGGGCCTTCGCCCTCGCCTCGGCGAAGATGGCCCGGAGCTTCGCCTCGCTCTGGCCCCAGAAGCGGCTCAGGATCTCGGGCCCGGAGACCGCGATGAAGTGCGCCCCGCACTCGTGCGCGACCGCCCGCGCCAGAAGCGTCTTACCGGTGCCCGGCGGGCCGTGGAAGAGTACGCCCCGATGCGGCTTTATCCCCAGCCGGCGGAAGATCTCCGGGTGGGTTATGGGGAGCTCGACGGCCTCCCGGACACGCTCGACCGCCTCGCCCAGGCCGCCCACGTCTCCGTAGCCGGCGGCCGGGACGTTGCGGTTGCTGGGGGAGTTGCCGCCCGCTGCGACCCCCGCACCCCCGCTGCGGACGTTCCTCGCCAGCCGCTCGAAGAGGCTCTCTCCCTCCGGAGTCTCCTCCCGGGCGTCGTCTCTGGTCACACCCCAGTTCGAGACCGGCCCTCCCTCCTGCCGGTAGCTCCAGCCCGCATCGCGTGAGGGGTCTATGTCGTCTGGCAGGCGGGCTATCGTCTCCGCGATGCCATCGAGGTCGAGGATCGGGCAGTGCGCGTAGGCGCCCAGATCGGAGACGACCCTGGAAGTTATCGCCTCCTTGTCAACCCGGAAGACGCCGTCCTCCCCCATCCTGCCGAACGAGTACCAGGAGTTCGGAGTCCTGCGCGGGTTGTCGTAGACGTGGATCTGCCGGCAGGGGAAGAGCTGCCTCTCCGAGAGGGAGCGCGGCGTGCACCACTCCCGGGCCAGGCTCCCCGCGCGCTCCTTCCTGAAGAAGCACCGCAGCCCGGCGAACAGTTCCTCACCCCTCACCGCCCTGCCATCCACCGCGTACTCGGCCCGCCCCTCGCCGCGCAGCAGGACCGAGAGCTCGTAGAGGGCCCGCCACTCGGAGGGCAGGTTCAGCTTTACTGAGGCTGTCTCCCCTTCGACGCGGTAACCCGGACATCCCGCGACGACTTCCCTCGCCCGGCCGAGCGGGCCACCTTCCTGCAGAGGGAACCGTACGAGGATCTCCATGACCGGTGATTCTAACCCGCCGGGGTGCAGGATGGCACGCGGCGGGCCTTCGACGATGCTAGATTACGGGTTTGGAAGGAGGAAGGGAGGGTCCATGTCCGACGCATCTTCCGGGCTGAATCCCGGCTCTGCACTCTCCAGCCAGCGCTGGAAGATAATAGTTCCGATTTCCTTCGTCACCTACAGCCTTGCCTATCTGGACCGCTCGAACTATTCCATCGGGACCGCCGGCGGACTCTCGCGAGATCTCGGGATAACCCCTGGCGCGGACGCGCTCCTCGGGGCGCTTTTCTTCCTGGGATACTTCCTCTTCCAGATCCCGGCCGCCCACTACGCCGAGAACCGGAGCGTGAAGCGTCTGATCACCTGGTGTCTGGTTCTGTGGGGCATCTTCGCCGCGGCCCAGGGGGTCATCCCCTGGCTCTGGCTGTTCTTCGTAGACCGCTTCCTGCTCGGGGTGGTCGAGGCGGCCATCCTGCCGGCGATGCTCATCTTCCTCGCCCACTGGTTCACCAGCCGCGAGCGGGCCCGCGCCAACTCCTTCCTCATCCTGGGCAACCCGGTGACCGTGATGTGGATGTCCGCGGTCTCCGGCTACCTGATCGCCGCGACGAACTGGCGCTGGATGTTCATCATAGAGGGGCTCCCCGCCGTTCTGTGGGCGTTCGCATTCTGGAGGCTGACGGCCGACCATCCGAAGGACGCGCGCTGGCTGGACCAGGAGGAGAAGGAGGCCATAGAGGACGCCCTCGCCGCCGAGCAGCGGGAGATACCGCCGGTGGAGAGCTACCGCGAGGCGCTCGGCTCGAGAAACGTGATCATCCTCTCGATCCAGTACCTGCTGTGGAGCATCGGGGTCTACGGCTTCGTCTTCTGGCTCCCGACGATCATAAAGGCTGCCTCCCATCATGGCATCGGCTCCACGGGCGCGCTCTCTGCCATCCCCTACGCCTTCGCCGTGGTGGCGATGATCGTCGTCTCGCATTTCTCGGACCGTTCCTCGAGGCGCCGGGCGTTCGTATGGCCGTTCCTTCTCGTCGGGACCATTGCCTTCTACCTCTCCTACAGGATAGGACCGGGACACTTCTGGCTCTCGTTCGTGCTGCTGGTCATAGCGGGGGCGGTGATGTACGCTCCCTACGGGCCGTACTTCGCTTTCATACCGGAGATGCTGCCTCGCAACGTCTCCGGAGCGGCGATAGCGCTCGTGAACAGCTTCGGTGCGCTGGGCGGGTTCGTGGGCGCCTACGTGGTGGGCTGGCTCAACGGAAACTTCGGCTCCGGGGTGGCGTTCATCTTCATGGCTGCGGCGCTCCTGGCCGCCGCCCTGTTGATGCTGCTCGTCCGGGGTACGCGCTCACACACGACCGGCCCGGCCGCCGGCACGCAGAAGACGCGAAGGAGAGCTTGATGGGCGAGAAGGACAACCCACCGGTCTCGACCGGCAGAGGAGACGACGGAACGACGACCCTGCTCGGGGCGGGGCGCCTGCGCAAGGACGATCCGCGCATAAGGGTGCTCGGGGACATAGACGAAGCGAGCTCCTTTCTCGGGCTCGCCCGCGCCGAGGCCGGGGAGGGAGAACTCGGGGGGCTGCTGCTCTCCCTGCAGCGGCTCCTCTACCGCATCATGGGCGACGTCGCCATGCCGAACGAGGAGAACTCGGTGGGAGAGAGAGACCTGGAGGCGGTAGAGGAAGCCCTCGCGCGCTGGAGGGAGCGGACGGAGATCCCGCGCGAGTTCGTCGTGCCAGGGGAGAGCCGGCTCGGCGCGCTAATAGACGTTGCCCGCTCGGTGGTGCGCCGGGCGGAGCGGAGCCTCGTCGCCGCCGGCTACGCCGGGACCCACCCGCAGGCTCTGCGGGTTGTCAACAGAACCTCGGATCTGCTCTTCGTCGTCGCGCGCAACGCCGACGGCGGGAGCCGGCTCTCGAAGGAGGCCTAGCACCCTCCGCGCGCGGAGAGCAGATCGTCCAGACGCCACCCGGGCAGCAGCCCGGCGAAACGGCTCCCCTGCATCGTGGTGCAACCGAGCTCCAGCAGCGTCTCGACCTGGGCGTCACGCTCGACCCCATCGGCGACCGGCTCGAATCCGAGAGACCGGGCGAGCGTTACCGCCGAGCCAACCGCTACCCGGGAGGCCGGGTCCGAACCGAGTCCCGCGAGCAGCGAGCGGTGGATCTTCACCGAATCCACCGGCAATCTACACAGATGCGAGATCGATACCCCAAAGGCTCCGAAGTCGCACAGCTCCAGCCTCACGCCGAGGCGCTTGAGATGATCCAGCGAACGCTCCATACCTTCCGGGGCACCCATCAGGGCACCCTCGGAGATCTGCAACACCAGCGCCCGCGGGTCGGTGCCACCCTCTGGCAGGAGACGGGCGAGGAGGCCGACGAGGGCGGGCACCATGCGCTCCGAGAGGGCGACGCCGACGGAGATCGCATCCCCGGCAACCGCCTCCGACCAGGCCAGCGCCCGGTGGCACGCCTCCCGCAGTACCATCCTCCTCAGCTGTTCCTCCAGGCCGGTCTCCCCGGCGATCTCGAAAAGCTCCGCCGGAGGGATCCTGCCCCGCTCCGGATGCTCCCAGCTCGGGAGGGCCTCGGCGCCGATCAAGCGCGGTGTCCCGCCCCGCAGGCTCACCCTCGGCCTGAACAGGAGCTCCACCCCACCACACTCGAGCGCCCGGCGCAGATCCGCCTCCAGCCTCAGTTGCCCGAAGGCTCGCACCTCCTCCTCCATCTCGAAGAAACCACACCCGGCCCCGCCCCGGTCCCTGATCCTGGAGGCCGCGGTCTCGGCCTCGAGCAGCAGCTCCTCGGGTGCGGCACCCGTCCTCCCGAGCGAGATGCCGATGCTGGCGCTCACGAGGACGTCGGTGCCGCCTATCTCGAGGGGACGCCGGAGCTTTCGTTCGAGTTCCCGGGTGAAGCGGGCAGCACCGGCGGCGTCGCGCACCCCCTCGAGCAGCACGGCGAACTCGTCATCCCCGGTCCGAGCCGCGCTATCCCGGTCGCGCAGCGAAGAGGAGATCCTGCGCCCCGTAGCCCGGATCAGCTCCCTGGCCCCCTCCTCCCCCAGTGCATCCCTGGCAAGCCTGAACCCATCGAGGTCCAGGTAGAGCACGGCAGGGAGTGCGCCATCCTCCGGGCAGCGGGCCAACGCCCGCGAGATCAGCTCGAGCAAAAGCTCCCTGCGCAGAAGACCCGTCAGGTCGTCGTGGAGTGCCTCCCCCCGCTCACCCTCCCCGGCCAGCTTGAGGCCGGTGATGTCGATCATGACACCCCACCAGCGCACCCGCCCCTCCTCCTCGACCGGCGCGCTGGCGTCGCGCACCCAGATCACGCGCCCGTCGCGCGAGATCATCCGGTACTCCATCTCGAGCGGCTCCCGGGCCATCCGGGCGCGCACCGCGGTGGTCAGGACCCGCTCGCGGTCCTCGGGGTGCAGGATCTTGAGGAAGAGGTTCCCGTCGGCCAGCCACTCCTCCGGAGAGAACCCGAGCAGCCCCTCGACGCAGGGGCTCATGTACGGCAGGGGCTCGAGGCCCTCGGCGTCGTCCACGTAGAAGACCACGCCGGGTATGGCCCGGGACAGTGCACGCCGGCCCACCCCCACCTCCCGCACCACACCCTGCAACGCGGCATCGATCCCGCACCCGGAGTCCTCACGCACGGTGCAGACCACCGAGCGGGCGCCATCCCAGTCCACCGGCCCCGCGCTGACACGGACAGCGACCTCACCTCCTCCAGCCCCACGGTGCGCGGTCTCGTACCAGACTGGCCCTCTCAGGGCACGCAGCAGCTGGCCCCGCTCGACCGACGGCTGTCCAGAGATCTGTGAGATTCCGGCCCCGGCTCCGGAGATGCCGTAGAGCTCGCGGGCCCGGGCGTTGGCAGCCAGGATCCTCCCGCTCTCCGGCTCGACCACCAGGGCGACATCCGCGAGCCGCTCGAAGATCGCGCGGTATCTTTCTCCTTCCTGCCGTCCCCCGCTCGCCACATGACTGTTATCGGCTGGAATAGGGAATGGGTTTAGCTAACGCCCGCGCGACATCCGAAACCAGGCAATATCACTGGTAGTCGACGACCGCCGGGGCAGGATCCATCCTGACCACCTCTGTGGGAGAGAAGAGCGGCCTGTCCTGCCGGTAGAAGAGCTTAAAGCCCCCGTACTGAACCGGGCGGTTCCGGACGAGCATCCGGTACTTGGCGAGCTTGTCCCTGGGCACCCCGAACCCATCCGCGTTGAGGACTACCTCGACGTGGCGGGTGGGCCTTACGAGCCCGACGTTCCTCACCACCCCGCTCTGGAACTGGTGCACGAGCACCACCTTGGCCGGGAGGTCGTTCCTGCGGACGAGGTGGTCCACGTAGCGCACGGCCTGCTCGATCTCGGAGCCGTCGACGCTCCCGAGGTCCCGCCCGGGCACCTCACCCGGCTCCACGTGGTACTCGGTGTCTATCGCGAGCTCAACGTAGGGGAGCTTCAAAAACGGCGCGAGCGCCTTGACCTCGTCCATCACCGAGTCGCGCCCGGGCTGCACGTCGAGCATCAGGAGGGCGTGGTTCTCCTTCGCCAGGGTGGCGTAGCGGCGTATCACCTTCGGGTCGAGGCGCGAGACGTAGAGCCCTCCAGGACCGGGATCGCGTTGAGCCACGGAGGATATGAGCTCCACGACCGGGATGGCGGGATGCCGGGGGTCGGCCTTCGAATACGCTCTGGCCTGCGCCTTCAGACGCCGCATCATCTCCTTCGGGTGGTACTCGCCCAGGATGCCCATCTGGTCCGAGAGGGGGCTGCCGTAGTACATCACGAGCCGGTGGCTCTCGAGCGGACCTCCGGAGGTATCCCTGGCCCCGGCATGCAGCGTACGCCCGAGGGGTACGCTGCGCTCCATCACGTGACCGCCGTCCCCGGAGGTTCGCCAGGTGAGCGGCACGCTCTCCATCCTCAAGACCTTCCTCGCGAGCTGGTCGTTCGAGGGTAGCGCGGCACCCCCGGGTGGGGAGATAGCCTCGTAGGGCTCCTTCCGGGGAGCGCTCTTCCGGGCCTGGTGGTCCCCAGGAGTTTTGGTTCCACCCCCGATAGGGGGTGAGCCGGTGGAGGGGGGGCGAACCCCGATGAACACGGCCGCGAACAAGACGACCACCATCCCGGCGAGCAGAGCCCCGGCGCGCCTCCTCTGCCCGTAGCCCATCCTCCGGCGTCTTCTCCCACCCAAGCTTCCTCGCTCTTTCCGCCTGCAGGCCAGGGCTCGCATGCTAGAGGTTTCCCGGCGCCATTTCCAAGGCCCCCCATATGGTCTACACTAATAGCCCGCGAGAGGAGATGTAACCTTGGACCAGAGACCGAAATCCATAAAAGTAGACAAACCGTGGGGCAGGTTCGAGCAGTACACCCACAACCTCCCGTGCACCGTCAAGATCATCACGGTGGCCCCCGGTGGAATACTCTCCCGCCAGTACCACGACCGGCGGGACGAGCTGTGGGTGATACTCGACCAAGGGGCGAAAGTGGAGCTCGGCGACAAGACGCTCTACCCCGACCCCGAGGAGAAGCTCTTCATACCGCGCGGCACGATCCATCGCCTGGCCTGCGTCGGTGATTCCCCGGTCAGGATCCTCGAGATCTCCTTCGGCGTCTTCGACGAGGAGGACATCGTCAGGCTCGAGGACGTCTACGGCCGGGTAGGACCCTGACCGACCAGACACCGTGTCCCCGGGTTACGGAGCGCCGTACCCGTCCTCTCCGGAAGGGTTCTGGTATGCCCTCAGGGAGGTGTGGCTCGCCCCGAGACGTTTCTTTCGCAGGCTCGACCCCGGGGGCGGCATCGTGCGACCCGCGCTCTTCGCGGCCGCCGTGCTCTATCTGAACCTGCTGCTCGGCACATTCCTAAGGTCCATCCTAGCCGGCGGTTTCGAGTACTCACTCCTCTATGCCCCGCTGCTCGGGCTCGCGGTCTCCGCGGTGCTCGGGCCGCTGCTCGTGGCCGCCTTCGCTGCGCTGGTCCTGTTCGTACTCGACGGCACCCCTTCGGCCCGCCGCATGGGCCCGTTGTTTCGCGCCCTGTGCTACTCGACGGGCCCAGGTGTTATCCTCTGGGTACCGTACGGTCCGGTGCTCGCCGTCCCATACGGCGCATACGTCGCGACCCTCGCCGTGCGGGAGACACTCGGAGTCGGATGGAGGCGGGCCGCACCGGCGACGCTCATCCCCCTGATCGCCCTGATGGTCCTGCTGGCGCTGCTCGGCGCGCCCCTGGTCTCCTACCCGCTCCCCGGAAGCCCTCTCTGAGAGGACGCCTCGAGCGCGAGCGCCGCGAGCAGAGCGGAGCCCACGGGCATCACGCTCTCGTCGAAGGAGAAGGTTGGGGTGTGGAGCCCGGAGACGTCTCCGACCCCGAGCCAGATGTACGCCCCGGGGACGGCCTCGAGCATGAACGCGAAGTCCTCGGCCCCCATCGAGGGCCGCGCGGCCTCCACCGCCCGTCCCTCGCCGAGCACCTTCCCGGCGACGTCGAGGGCCAGCCGGGCGGCCTCGGGGTCGTTGCGCGTCACCGGGTAGGAGAACTCGTAGTCGAGCCGCGCATCCCCCCTCATACCGCGGGCAACACCGCGGGCGAGCTCCTCTATACGCTGCGGCATGACCCGGCGCAGCTCCTCGTCGAGCGTGCGCACCGTCCCGCTCACACGCGCGGTCTCGGGGATGATGTTGAAGGCGGTACCGGCTTCCAGCTGCCCCACGGTCACCACCGCGGGTTCCGTCGGGTCGACCTCGCGCGCGACGAGACTCTGCAACAGGGTGACGATCTGCGAGGCGATGAGGACGGCGTCGGTCCCGAGATGCGGCATCGCGCCGTGGGCGCCCTTCCCCTCCACGAAAAGCTCGAAGGCGTCGGCGGCGGCCATTATCGGACCAGGCCTGGTCGAGGCACACCCGAGTGGTAACCCGGGCCACAGGTGCAGCGCGAACGCCGCTGAGACGCCCTCGAGCACCCCCTCCTCCACCATGACCCTGCCCCCACCGCCACCTTCCTCGGCCGGCTGGAAGACGAACCTGACGTCCCCCTCGAGGTGCCGGCGCAACCCGTCCTCGCACAGGGCCCGCGCTGCCCCGAAGAGCATCGCCGTGTGGGCGTCGTGCCCGCAGGCGTGCATCTTCCCGTCGAACTCGGAGGCGAACGGGAACCCGGTCTCCTCCCGTATGGGGAGCGCGTCCATGTCCGCCCGCAGGACGACGACCGGGCCTCCCCCGTTGCCCTCGAGCGTCGCGACGACCCCGTTCTCGGCCACACCGCTCTCCACCCTGAGCGGGAGCCCCTCGAGCGCCGAGAGCACCTTCTGCGCAGTCCGCTCTGTCTCGAAGCCGAGCTCCGGCTCGCGGTGTATGTCGCGGCGCAGGGCCGTGATCTCCTCCCCGAACCGCCCGGCTATCTTCTCCGCAAGCCCTCCGAAGCCGCGGGTCGCGTCCACACAAGCCCCCTTTCGTCTTCTACCTGCGGCGCAACCGCTCGAACTCCGCCTCGAAACACTCCCAGAGCTCGTCTTCCGTGATCCCGAGCCCCGCCGCGTCGCGCACGATCTCTTCCACCCGCCGGTAGATCTCCTGCACCCGGCGCTTCCTGTCTCCGGAGCCGGGATCACCCGCCACCACCGTCCCCACCCCGGGACGGCTCTCTATGAGCCCTTCCCGCTGCAGCTCTCCGTAGGCCCTGACGACGGTGTTCGGAGCCACCCCGAGTCGCCGCGCCAGGGCGCGCACGGTGGGTAGCCGCTGCCCGGCTTCCAGGCTCCCGACCTCCAGCGCATGCCTGATGTAACCGACGATCTGAAGGTAGATCGGGATGCCACTCCCGTGGTCGACCTCCGGCAGGATCAAGTCTTTACCCCCAGCCCACGCTCAATGTCGTATACACCTGATACAACATAGCGGGGGGCGGCGGAGACTTCAAGCGCCCCCGGGCGCGGGAGCTTCAGAGGGTCCAGACCTGGACGGGCTCATCGCGTGGCAGGGAGCTCAGGACCACGTTCTCGACGCCCATCCCCCACAGCTCGCGCGCGATGAGGGAAGCGTCGGACATCACGAGCCCGGGGCGCACCCCGGTGATGAGCACTGCCTTCCGACATCCCCCGGGGACCTTCCCGAGTGAACCCTGTGCCAGCGCCCGGGCGAAGGCGGAGGCGGTTATGGTGTGCCCGGCGCCGACCCCGGTGAGCTCGGAGAAGACCTCCGGCCGGTGGACGTAGCGCTCGTCGACCGGCTTGCCGAGCGCCTCGACGTTGCCCACGGCCACGACCAGGGTCGCGGAAGCCGGGATGACCGGCTCGTGCTCCGCCGTGCCCTTGATCAGGCGCCGCCTGGCACCATCCGCCTCGACCAGCACGATGTCGGCGAGCGGAACCAGCGCGTCCACCCACGCCGGCTCCACCCCCCCCACCCGCTCCTTCGAGAGCAGCGCGCTGCCCGCCACGACGGCCCGCGCCACGCCGAAGGACTCCTCAATCCTCCCCCGGAGCTCGCTCAGGTTCTCCGAGGTCAGAACGGGCCCTATCCTCGAAGCCTCCTCCAGAAACATCTTGGTAGTCGGCACCACGAGGACTCTGAACCCCTCGCCGGCAGCCTCTCCGCAGACGCCGATGATCGCACCGGACTTGCCCCCCGCCCCGGCGAACGCGACCACGTCTCCGCTCCTTATCCCCAAGGCCTCAAGCAGCTTCAACCTCTCCTCCTCTACGAGAGCAACCACCAGTGGGCCACACCCGCAGCCGAAATCCAGTCCTCTCGATCCAGTACTCTTGTATGCCCATGTTCATATTACATCACGTGTTTCGATAACGCCTTTATGCTATGTTGATAACTAAGCGTATCGCGCACGCGAATCGGCCGGGCAGAGAAACATTACGGAAGTTATATTTACGTTACGGTTCGTGTCGAGATGCAGGCGGAGAAAGGAGAACCGTTGACGGATCAGAGCGAGCGGGTGGCAGCTGTCACCCGGGAGGTGGAGGAAGGTCCACCGCCTTCGGACCGGAGCATAAAGGAGATAATAGAGGCCCTGCGACCCCAGTTGCAGGAGCTGGTCAGCAAGCAGATGGAGCTCACGAAGGCCGAGCTGGCCCCGAGCGGCCGGCGCGCGGGGCTGAGCATAGGGCTGTTGCTCACCGGGGCGGCCTTCATGCTCCTGTTCACGATCTTCATCTGCTTCACCGTGGTCTACGCGATCTCGCTCGCCCTCCCCTTGTGGCTATCGTTCCTTATAGTCTCTGTTATACTGCTCGTGCTCGGCGCGATACTGGCCGGGGCGGGTGCGGCATCGCTGCGCAAGGTCGACCCGGTGCCGCGCCGGTCCATACGGGCGCTGCGTCAGAACATCGACTGGGTGAAGGGGCAGCTCAAAAGGTGAGCGAGATACCTGAACGCATAGAGAGGGAGATGTTCGAGATCCGGAGCCGCATGACCCGGGATCTCGTGGACCTGCGCAAGCACGTGGACCCGAAGGTCGTCGGCGAGCGGGTCAAGGAGAACGCCCGCCAGCGGGCGCGGAAGCTGCTCGGCCGGTTGCAGAAAGAGCTGCGCCAGCGGGCGGAGAGGACGATCGCCTCGGCGCGGGGCCAGCTGCTCGCGGCGCGCGAGGCGGGCGAGAAGCGCGACCCCTCGATACTCACCGACGCGGTGCGCAGCGACCCGGTCCCGGCTGCGATCCTGGTCGCCGTGGTGGTGTTGATGGCGAGCGCGGCCCGGCGGTCGAACGGAGCGAGGTAAGGCTCTCTGAGCCACGTACACTTCCAGCCCTTCGGCGGGGTCGCGGGCGACATGTCGCTCGCGGCCCTCATCCAGGCAGGAGCTCCCGCTGAGGAGGTCTCGGCCGGCCTCGAGGCCCTCGGTCTCGAGCTCGATCTGCATCTCGAAGAGGTGCAGATAAGCGGGGTGCGGGCGCTGCACCTCTACTTTCACGCTCCTCCCGAGCACGCCCACCGTACCCTGCGCGACATCCGGCGCATGGTCGAGGGCTCTGGGCTCCCCGACCGCGCCGTCGGTCGGGCGATGGACGCCTTCACAAGGCTCGCCGAGGCCGAGGGCGAGGTACACGGCAACCCTCCCGAGGAGGTCACCTTCCACGAAGTGGGGGCGGCGGATTCGATCGCGGACATCGTCGGGGTCTGCCTGGCGCTGGAGCTGCTCGGGGCAGATTCGGTGAGCTGCGCCCCGCTCCCCCTCGGGGGCGGCGTCACCCGCAGCGCCCACGGCCCGCTCCCCGCCCCCGGGCCGGCCACGCTCGAAGTACTGCGCGGGGCGAGGATCAGGTGGGAGGAGGTTCCCCACGAGATGACCACCCCGACCGGGGCCGCGCTCATGGTCTCGCTGACCGGCGGACGCTTCACCGGTGCCGCCCCGCCGATGACGCTCTCCTCCTGCGGCTACGGCGCCGGGAGCGCCCGCTTCGAGGAGGTGCCGAACCTGCTGCGCGCGGTGGTCGGCCAGCTCGAAGGCCCCGCCGGGGACATAGAACTGCTCGAGGCCAACGTCGACGACGCTTCGGGGGAGATCCTCGGCTCCGTCGTCGGGAGGCTGCTGGAGGCCGGGGCGCTCGACGCCTGGCTTGAACCGATCGTGATGAAGAAGGGGCGCGGGGCGTACAAGCTGTGCGCCCTCGCCGGAGGCGCGGACGTCGAGAAGCTGGCGCGGCTCGCGATGCGCGAGACGGGTACTCTGGGCGTCCGGCACCATCCCGTCTCCCGCACCGTCGCCGAGCGGCGTACCGTGAGCGTGACCCTCCCCTACGGGAGCTGTCGGGTGAAGGTCGGGAGCATCGACGGGGAGGATTTCATCGCCTCACCCGAGCACGAAGACGTCGAGAGGCTCTCCAGGGAGGCCGGGCTCCCTCTGGCGCGCGTGTACGCCGACGCGCGGGAGGCCTGCACCCGCTACCCGGGGAAGCTGGACGCGAGCAGAGCCTCGCAGTCGCGGTAGACCCCCGCGGCGCCCGCCTCGCGCAGCTCCGCCTCGCTGAAAGCGCCGCCGGTAAGCACGGCGAACGTCCGGATCCCCGCCGCCCCGGCGGCCTCGACGTCCCACACCGAGTCCCCCACCGCGACGGTCTCCTCCGGGGAGGCTCCGGCCCGCTCGAGGGCGAGCTCGAAGATGTCCGGGGCCGGCTTGGACTGCTCGACGTCGCCGGATGAGACGACGCCGGAGAGATGATCCCCGGCGTCGAGCGCCCGCAGGTGATGCTCGAGCTCCTCGGGCTTCGCGCTGGTGACGAACCATACCTGGTAGCCCCGCTCCGAGAGGGTTTGGATCATCTCGGACGCCCCGGGAAGGGGGTAGCCGAACTCCTGGAACCCGGCGTAGAGTTCGCTGTGCAGCTCGTTGACCCTCCCTGCCACCTCCTCGTCTCGTGTGAAGCGGGCGATGAGCTGGTCCGATCCGCGCCCTATCTGTTTGTGTACGGCGGCCCGCGGGATCCTCATCCCGACCTCCTCGAAGGCCCGGGCCCAGGCCTCGACGTGCAGATAATTCGTGTCCATGAGCGTCCCGTCGACGTCCAGAACGACGTTCCTCGTCACCATCGGCTCTCCTCGTGGTCGCTGGGCTTCGATGGCATAGAATACCCCCATGGAGAGAGCGAGAACCCCGGACGCAAAAGATAGCGGCCACCAAGCCCTCTTCGAGAAAGCGGCGATCGTGGACCTCGGGGGCTGGACGGTGCTGCGCCTCTCCGGACGCGACCCGGTCGGGATGCTTGACGCCGTCCTGACGCGCAACCTCCCCACAGAGGAGAATGGGGGGGTCTACGCGGCGCTTCTCAACCCCAAGGGCCGTATCCAGACGGACCTGCGGGCCGTCAGATGCGAGGGCGGGGTGCTGGTCGTCACAGGCAGCGCGGGGGGTGGCGCGGCGCGTGAGATCCTGGGGCGCTACGCCCCGTTCTCCCGCGTGAGGCTCGAAGACCTCTCCGCCGGCGGGGAGCGCTGGTCGGTCCTCGGCCTCTACGGGCCGGGCTCCCGCGACCTGCTCGGGCTCCCTGAGATGGCCGAGCACGAGGGCCGCCCGCTGGAGCCGGCGCTCATCGCCATCCGGGTGGAGCTCCCGGTGCCCGGCTACGACCTGATCGGCGCCCGCAGCGCACTCGCGCGGGTGCGCCGGACCCTCGAGGACCGTGGGGCCGTCGTGGCGGACGAACGAGCCTACGAGACTGCCCGCATCTCCGCCGGCATCCCCCGCTTCGGCGTGGACCTCACCCCGGAGAACTTCCCCGGTGAGTGCCCCACGTTCCTGCAGCGGGCGGTCAGCTTCGAGAAGGGCTGCTACCCGGGCCAGGAGACAGTCTCCCGGATGCACTACCGGGGACACCCGAACAGGACGCTGCACCGCTTCGAGGTAGAGGGGAAGGCGCCGCAGACCGGCGCCCCCATCACCCAGCGCGGCGAAGAGGTCGGCCGGGTGACGAGCGTCGCGCCGCTGCCGGTGGGCGGCAGGGTCTTCGCCCTCGGATACCTCTCGCGCAGGGCGGAGCCGAAAGGCGAACCCCTGTACGCCTCGTCCGCGGTGCTTCACCCGGGCGATCCGGCCGAGAAGGCCCGGTAGAGAGAAGTGCAGCGCCCCTTCACCTGCGGGGCGCGTTTGCCTAAAATACCCGCATGTTCTACGGGGTGATGCTCCTCTCGGGAGCGCTGTGGACGCTCGCCTACCTGCTCATCCTGCGCCAGGGATACCTGGACCGCACCTACGGGATGCCGCTCGCAGCACTCAGCGCGAACATCTCCTGGGAGTTCGTCTTCTCCTTCATCTACCCCCCGCACTCGATCCAACACCCCGTCAACGTGGTCTGGTTCTTCCTGGACCTGCTCATCGTGCTGCAGACGCTCGGCTTCGGACCCCGCGAGTTCCCCGACCTCTCCCGGCCCCTCTTCTACGCCACCTTCGCCCTGATGGTCGCCATCGCCCTCCCCACCATCATCCTCATGAGCCGTACCTTCGGAGATTACGACGGCGCCTACTCGGCCTTCGGCCAGAACCTCATGATGTCCGCCCTGTTCATCGCCATGCTCTACAACCGACGCTCACTGCGCGGACAGTCACTTTCGATAGCCCTCTGCAAGCTCTTCGGTACGGCCGCGGCCTCCTTCGCCTTCTACTTCTACTCCACCGACTACAGCGGCTCCCCCCTCCTCACCTCCCTCTACCTCGCCATCTTCGCCCTCGACCTCCTCTACACCCTCCTGGTCCTCGCCGCGACCAGGATGCGCCCCACAGCACGGGACAAAAGACCTCCCGCCAGCACCAGCATATAGAGAACCATTACCGATAAAACCCCGCCAGAAGCCAGTCTCTGTTACAAACTTCCGGCCGCCCTCACGTTAACGACAATCGTTCCCGGTAAGTCTGTGAAGAAGCATGAGCCGCCCGAAAATCCCTTTGCAGAGCGCTTTTCAGGGTCTTTCAGGAAATATTCTTGATACAGGTCACGCCTTGTTGTTGGTCGGGTGGTGCTGTGATTAAATAGCCCTGGAGTAGCAAGCTTGTCAAAGCACAGCGGGGGTTAGATGCTAAAGATAGAGAACCTGCACGCCGGGATAGAAGGCAAGGAGATCCTCAAGGGCGTCGATCTGGAGGTAGGGCTCGGGGAGATCCACGCCATAATGGGCCCGAACGGTGGGGGCAAGAGCACGCTGGCGAGCGTTCTGATGGGGCACCCCCGCTACGAGGTCACCGAGGGGTCTGTGACCTTCGACGGGCACGACGTGCTCGAGCTCGAGCCCGACGAGCGGGCGAAGCTGGGGATGTTTCTGGCGTTCCAGTATCCGAGCGAGGTACCGGGAGTCTCCGTAGCGAACTTCCTGCGCACGGCGGTCAATTCGGTCAGGGAGCAGGAGCTCTCCCCGATGGAGATGTACCGGCTCCTGCAGGAGAAGATGAAGATCATGAAGATGGACCCGAGCTTCGCCGAGAGGTATCTCAACGAGGGCTTCTCCGGCGGGGAGAAGAAGCGCAACGAGATCCTGCAGATGCTCATGCTCGAGCCAAAGCTCGCCATCCTGGACGAGACTGACTCCGGGCTCGACATAGACGCGCTGCAGGTCGTGGCCGACGGGGTCAACAGCATGCGCGGCCCCGACTTCTCGGCGATCGTGATCACGCACTACCAGAGGATCCTGCGTTACATCGAGCCCGACTACGTGCACGTCATACTCGACGGCAGGATCGCCACCTCCGGCGGCAAAGAGCTCGCCGAGGAGCTGGAGCAGAAGGGCTACGACTGGGTCCGGCAGGAGTTCGGCGCCGGGGCCCAGAGCTGAAGGAGGAGAAAGATGCCTGAAGAGAAGAGCATCACCGAACTCGGTCTCGACGAGTACAAGTACGGGTTCCGCGACCCGGAGGAGTACTTCTTCAAGACCCCGCGCAAGGGGATAGACCCCGAGGTCGTGGCGATGATCTCCAAGCACAAGGGCGAGCCACAGTGGATGCTCGAGTTTCGCCTCAAGGCGCTCGAGTCGTTCCTGGAGAAGCCGCTGCCCACGTGGGGTGCGGACCTCTCCGACCTCGACTTCGACGACATCTACTACTACATAAAGCCGGTCGAGAACCAGGGGCGCTCGTGGGATGAGGTCCCCGAGACGATAAAGAACACCTTTGAGAAGCTCGGCATCCCGCAGGCCGAGCGCGAGTCGCTCGCCGGTGTCGGGGCGCAGTACGAATCTGAGGTCGTCTACCACTCGCTCAGGAAGGAGCTCGAGGAGCAGGGGGTCATCTTCCTGGACATGGACGGCGGCCTCCGCGAGCACGAAGACATCGTGCGCGAGTACTTCGGGACGGTCATCCCGCCCGACGACAACAAGTTCGCCTCGTTAAACAGCGCGGTCTGGAGCGGCGGGTCGTTCGTCTACGTGCCCAAGGGCGTGCACGTGGACATCCCGCTGCAGGCGTACTTCCGGATCAACGCCCAGAACATGGGCCAGTTCGAGCGGACGCTCATAATCGCGGACGAGGGCTCCTACGTCCACTACATCGAGGGGTGCACCGCCCCGACCTACACGACCAACTCGCTGCACTCGGCGGTGGTCGAGCTCATCGCCAAGCCGGGCGCGCGCATCCGCTACTCGACGATCCAGAACTGGTCGCACAACACCTACAACTTGGTGACCAAGCGCGGGGTGGCCTACGAGAACGCGACCATCGAGTGGGTCGACGGCAACCTGGGCTCGAAGACCACGATGAAGTACCCGGCGGTCTACCTGATGGGCGAAGGGGCGCGCGGCGAGATCCTCTCGGTCGCCTACGCCGGGGACGGCCAGCACCAGGACACCGGCGGCAAGGTCGTGCACGTCGCGCCGAACACCTCGAGCCGCATAACCTCCAAGTCGATCTCGAAGGGCACGGGCAGGGCCAGCTACCGGGGGCTCCTGAAGGTACACCCCGGGGCGGTCAACTCCAAGAGCCGGGTCGAGTGCGACGCCTTGTTGCTCGACGAGCAGGCCCGCACCGACACCTACCCGTACATCGAGATCGAGGAGAAGAAGGTAACGACCGAGCACGAGGCCTCGGTCTCGAAGGTCGGCGAGGACCAGCTCTTCTACCTGATGAGCCGCGGGCTCTCCGAGGACGAGGCGATGGCGATGGTCGTCAACGGCTTCATCGAGCCGATCGCCAAGGAGCTCCCGCTCGAGTACGCGATCGAGCTGAACCGTCTGATCCAGCTGGAGATGGAAGGTTCGGTCGGGTAGGAGGCCGGGAGGCTCGCGGTCCGGCAGAGAACGTGCTTTCGGGGCGGGCTCCCTCCGGGGGTCCGCCCCGTTTCCTGAGAGAGACGGGCGTAAGTATCAAACGCAGAGAGAGGTGGAAGATGAGCGAGAACGGCGTGCCGGAGGTTCTGAAGAGCAGGGGCCTGAGCGTCGAGGTGGTGAAGGCGCTCTCGGCGTACAAGGACGAGCCGCGCTGGCTGGCGGAGAAGCGGCTCGCGGCGTGGCACCTCTTCGAGAAGACGCCGATGCCGACGCTGCGCGACGAGGAGTGGCGCTACACCGACGTCTCGGACATAGACCTGAACTCGTTCGTCCCCTACGCCGCGAGCCCGGACGTGGAGCGCGAGGGGGATCTGCCCGACGCCGTACAGACCATGATCCGGGAGGGCGAAGAGAACTCGGCCCTTCTCGTGCAGCACAACTCCGAGACCACCCTGAGCCGGGTTGACGAGGAGCTCACGGCGAAGGGCGTCGTCTTCACCGACCTGCACACCGCCCTCAGGGAGCACGGGGAGCTGCTCGAGGAGAAGCTCTTCGGGCTCGTCCCGGCCGACTACGACAAGTTCGCCTCGCTCTCGGCGGCGCTGTTCTCCGGGGGATCGTTCCTGTACGTGCCGCGCGGCGTCGAGATAGAGGTCCCGATCCAGAGCTACCGCTGGCTGGACGTGACCGGATCGATCATGCCGCGCACGCTGGTCATCGTCGAGGAGGGCGCCGTCGTCACCTACATCGACGAGTACGCCTCCTCCGGCGGAGAGGACGACGAGTTCGCCCTCTCCAACGGTGCGGTCGAGCTCTACGTCGGCGAGGGGGCCAGCCTGCGCTACGTCTCGCTGCAGAACTGGGGGCGCAACGTGGTGCACTTCAACACCATCCGCGGGGAGACCGGACGCGACGCCACGCTCAACAGCCTGGTCGTCTCCTTCGGGGCCGACCTCTCGCGCACCAACGTCGAGGCAGGCCTGGCCGCCCCGGGGAGCGACTCGGAGATGCTCGGGCTCTACTTCGCCGACTCCAACCAGGTCATAGACCACCACACCCTGCAGGACCACCTCGCCCACGACGCCCACTCCGACCTGCTGTACAAGGGCGCGGCGCGGGATGAGGCGCTCACGGTCTTCTCCGGCCTGATCCGGGTCGAGCCCGGGGCACAGAAGACCGACGCCTACCAGACCAACCGCAACCTGATCCTGGGCACCGAGGACGCGATGGCGATCTCGCTGCCCAAGCTCGAGATACAGGCCGACGACGTCAAGTGCTCGCACGGCTCGACGACGGGGCAGGTCGACGAGGAGGAGCTCTTCTACATGATGAGCCGCGGCGTCCCGCGCGTGGAGGCGGAGAAGCTGGTCGTCTTCGGGTTCTTCGGCGAGGTGACGAGCCGTATCCCGCTTGAGGGCGTCCGGGAGAAGCTCGACCGGGTGATCGAGGAGAAGATCGGGCTCAGCGCCGGGGAGCGTGTGGCCTAGGATGGCGGAGTTCCACAAGCTGGCGGCCGCAGGAGAGATAGGGCCCGGCCAGATCCGGCGCTACACCGTCGCGGAGAGGCCCGTCGCCCTGTGCAACATCGAAGGCGAGTTTCACGCCTTCGAGGACATCTGCACCCACCAGTACGCCCACCTGAGCGAGGGCGAGCTGCTTGAGGGCGGCCGCATCAAGTGCCCGCTGCACGGCGCCGTCTTCGACGTCCGGACCGGGGAGGCGAAGAGCCTCCCCGCCGTCAAGCCCGTCCCCAAGCACGAGGTGAAGATCGAGGACGGCTTCGTCTACGTCGCGCTCAACCCCGAGCGGGTGAAGGTCGGCGGGAGGCGCCGCCGCAGGAGGTAGAAGTGTACGACGTGGAGAAGGTCCGCTCGGACTTCCCGATCCTCTCGCGCGAGGTAAACGGCCACCCCCTCGCCTACCTGGACAACGCGGCGACCTCCCAGAAACCCCGCCAGGTTCTCGCGGCGCTGGAGGAGTACTACACCCACCACAACGCCAACGTCAAGCGCGGTGTGCACCGCCTCGCGGAGGAGGCGACCTCGCTCTACGAGGGCGCGAGGGAGAAGGTCGCCCGCTTCATCGGGGCGCCGGATGCACGCGGGCTGGTCTTCACCCGCGGGACGACCGAGGCGATAAACCTGGTCGCCCACGGCTGGGCGAGGAAGTTCCTGCGCGAGGGCGACGAGGTAGTCCTGACCGAGGCCGAGCACCACTCGAACCTCGTGCCCTGGCAGCTCGCCGCGGGGGCGACCGGAGCCCGTCTGCGCTTCATCCCGATACGCGAGGACGGAACGCTCGACATGGAGGAGGCAGAGCGCATCATCGGGGAGCGCACCCGCCTCGTCTGCTGCGCCCACGCCTCGAACGTGCTCGCGACCGTCAACCCCGTCGAGCGCCTGGCGCGGATGGCCCACGCACACGGAGCGCTCCTGCTCGTCGACGGGGCGCAGAGCGCGCCGCACCTGCCGGTGGACGTGGAAGAGCTCGGCTGCGACTTCTTCGCCGCGAGCGGGCACAAGATGCTCGGTCCCACGGGGGTGGGGTTCCTGTGGAGCCGTCCCGGGCTGCTCGAGGAGATGGACCCCTTCCTGGGCGGCGGGGAGATGATCCGGGAGGTGCACCTTGACCACTCCACCTGGAACGACATCCCGTACAAGTTCGAGGCCGGGACGATGAACATCGCGCAGGCCGTGGGGCTCGGCAAAGCGGTAGACTATCTGCGGGAGCTCGGCATGGATGAGATAAGAGAGCACGAGAGCAGGCTCGGGCGCTACGCCTGCGAGCTGCTCTCCGCGGAGGTCGAAGACGCCGTCATCTACGGCCCCGGGGAGGAGCGCACCGGGGTCCTCGCGTTCAGCCTGCCCGACGTGCACCCGCACGACCTGGCGCAGCTTCTGGACCAGGAAGGCATCGCGATAAGGAGCGGCCACCACTGCTGCCAGCCGCTCATGCGCCGCCTCGGCGTCGTGGCGACCGCGCGGGCGAGCTTCTACCTCTACAACACGGAGGATGAGGTACAAAGGTTCGTCGGCGCGGTGAAGAAGGCCCGCGAGTTCTTCGGAGCGTTCGCCTGAGATGATGCGCGACCTCTACGGCCAGATCATCATGGACCACTACAGGCGCCCCCGCAATCGGGGCGAGCTGGAAGGTGCCGGGCTCACCGAGCACCTGCTGAACCCACTCTGCGGCGACGAGGTGACCGTCTACGCCACCTTCGAGGAGGACAGGCTCGCCGATGTCAGGTTCACCGGGCGGGGGTGTTCGATCTCGCAGGCCTCGGCCTCGATGATGACCGAGCGGCTCAAAGGCAAGAGCCGGGAGGAGGCAGAGCAGGAGATAAAGCGCTTCAAGCGGATGATGACCGGTGAGGAGGAGTTTCCCGAAGGCGAGGAGCTCTACGCCCTCAAGGGCGTGATCCAGTACCCCTCCCGCGTCCGCTGCGCCACGCTCGCCTGGGACGCCTTCGAGCGGGGGCTCGGGAAGACATGACGCGGGGCATCTTGATCGGTGGTCTGGTCGAACGACCGGGGATACTGGGCGAGCGGGAGGACGTGCTCTCGCTCGCCGGTCCAGAGATAGAGGGCGGGTACATCCGGGTGAGCTCGGGCGGGTTCTCCGCCGTCGTCGGGCGCGAGGAGGCCGGCGAACGGGCGATGGTCGCGACCCGGCACAACGCAGAAGAGATCACGCCCGAGCGCGGCGGCCCGTGGCGGCTGGTCGTCCTCGGCGGCCCCTGCTACCGGAGCGTCAAGAACCTGGAGCGCGTCGAGCTGCTCGCGGAGACCCCGAGGGAGACGGCGAAGGAGATCGCGCTCGGGCGCATCTCCGGCGGGGAACGGTAGAGAGCGGTCGCTGCTGCTAAAATCTCCCGTACTATGATGCTCTCACGTCGTACCGCGAACATTCTGCTCGTTATCGGACTCTACACCCTCTTCGTCTGGGGTACCCGGGCGATAACCTTCTACCAGCAGCTCAGGGACGGGACGATGGTCGCGCCGGCCGTCCACTTCACGCTCGTCGTGATAGGGGTGGTCATAGGGATCTACCTGACCTACCTGGGCTTCAAGGGACGCTCCGCCGCTCCCCGTAGGAAGGGCTAGGAGCCGTCCCTCCACCAGCTGTCCGTGTCCTGCCGCGAAGGCTCCGATCCTCGCGCGGTGGAGTAGTTGGGGACCAGCCGGCGCAGGATCTCGAGCGCCCTGCGGTCATCCTGGGCGCGGGCGTAGAAGACCATCTCCTCCGCGAGCGCGAGCGGGTCCTCCTCGGGAACCACCTCCGATGAGAGCCTGAAGACCATCGGGTGGTCCGTGGGTTCGCGGCGCTCGTCGATCCCGGAGAGTTCCTCCCGGATCTTCTCCCCCGGCCTCAGGCCGGTGTAGCGGATCTCCACGCCCGCAGCGCCCATTACCTCGATCATCTTGCGCGCCAGGTCGACTATCCTGACCGGCTCGCCCATCTCGAGCAGGTAGGTGCCGTAGGAGTCGGCCATCGCCCCGGCCTGCAGGATCAGGGAGACCGCCTCCGGGATGGTCATGAAGTAGCGGGTCATCTCGGGATGGGTGACGGTGACGGGGCCCCCGGCCTCTATCTGCCGGCGGAAGGTCGGCACCACCGACCCCCGGCTCCCGAGGACGTTCCCGAAGCGCACCGAGGCGTAGACCGTCTCCGGGTACTCCTCGGAGAACGCCCGCACGATGATCTCCGCCAGGCGCTTGGTCGCCCCCATCACGTTCGCCGGGTTGACGGCCTTGTCGGTCGAGACGTTGACGAACTTCTCGGCCCCGTACTCCCCGGCGGCCCGGGCGACGTTTATCGTGCCGTAGACGTTGTTGACGATGGCCTCGGTCGCCTGCAGCTCCATCATCGGAACGTGCTTGTACGCAGCGGCGTGGAAGACGAGCTCGGGCCGGAAGCGCTCGAAGGCGTGGCCCACCCGGTCGGGGAGCGTGACGTCCCCGACGAAGAGCTCGGCCTCGGAGAAGTCCTCGCGCGAGAGCTCCTCGCTCAGGTAGTAGAGCCCGCTCTCGTCGCGGTCGAAGAGGATGAGCTTCGCCGGCCCGAGCCGCGAGATCTGGCGGGAGAGCTCCCGCCCGATCGAACCGCTCGCCCCGGTCACCAGAACCCGCCGTCCGTTTATGTACCCCGAGAGCGCGTCGAGGTCTATGTCCACAGGCTCGCGCCCGAGCAGATCCTCTATCTGCAGCTCCCTGAGCCTTATCGTGCCGTGCGAGAGCACCTCGTCGAGCTCTGGCATGACCTTCACCTCGACCCCGGCCCTCACGCAGCTGCGCCAGATCGAATCCATCCACTCCCGGCTCGCCCGCGGCACGGCGATGATCACCTGGTCGACGCCGTGCCGGGATATGACCTCCTCCACGTCGCCGGGGCCGCCGAGCACCGGAACCCCCTCGATGTGCCGCCCCACGTCCTCCCCCGACTCGCTGATGAACCCGACCACCTGCGCGTTCATCGCCGGCGTGCGCCAGATGTGCGAGGCGAGCGCCACCCCGGCCTCCTCGGCCCCCACGATCACCGTGCGCGTCCTGCGTCCGATCTCCCTCAAAGAAAGCTCGTAGAAGACCCTGGGATACAGCCTGACCGCGACGAGCTGCACGTACGCCAGGACCGCCCCCACCAGGACCACCGAGAGCGGGACCGGCCGGTAAGGCAGGATCAGCTCGCCTATCGCGTAGTCGGCGATGAGCATGACCCCGGCCGCGATCGCCGTCGCGCTCGCCACCTGTACTCCCTGGTAGATCCCGGTGTAGCGCAATATGCTCTGGTAGACCCCGCTCTCCCAGAGCAGCAGCACGAAGACCACCGCCCCGAAGAGCGCAAAAGGCCAGAAAGCCTCCCACCAGGTGTCCCTCACCTGGCCGTCGAACCTGAAAAGAAGCCCCACGACGAGCGACTCGAGCACGATCGCCGCATCCACCAGCATCGCCGCCCCGCGCCTGAGCGTCGGCGGCGATTGGCGCAGCCGCTGCTGCGCCCTCCCGAGTAGCTCCGTCCCCCTCTCTTTAAGCATCATTGCGTTATTTTACAGTTTGTTGAGGACGCAGGTCCAGAGAGAACACCTCCCACCCTTCGATCATACACCGCTAGGAGGAGAAAACCTTCAGCGAGGGCAACGCGGCGAGCGCGCAGCAGACGGCGGCGGCGAGGGCGATCCCGGCGACGGCGGTCCCTCCACCCCGGGCGAACAGGAGGGCGGCGAAGCCGGAGAGCACGCTCGCGCCGTAGTAGAGGTTGCTCGTGCGGCGGTGCAGCGCGGTCGAGGGGGTTATGCGCTGGTAGACGTGCTCCCGGTGGGCGGAGAAGACGTTCTTCCCGGCCAGGAGCCTGCGGAGGAGCGTGTAGGCGGTGTCGAAGAGGTAGGGGGTGAAGACGAGCGCGCAGGCCACCGACCCGATGGGGGACCATACGTCACCCGGCACGGGGGCGTAGAGGGTGACGGCGGCGAGCGCGAACCCCAGGAAGTAGCTGCCCGCGTCGCCGCAGAAGGTGGAGGCCGGGCTCACGTTCCAGACGAGGAAGCCCGCGGCGGCCCCCGCGAGGGCGGGGAGGAAGGCTCCCGCGCCGCCGGAGAGGGCGTGCAGGAAGAAGGCGCTCGAGATGGCCACCCCGCCGGTGATGCCGTCTATACCATCCATGAAGTTGAAGGCGTTGGAGAGGGCCGAGACCCAGAGCACCCCGACGACGAAGACCGCGGCGGCCAGGAGCCCGTCGGCGCGGGCCAAGAGCTGCGGTGGGTCGTAGAGGAGGAGCCCGGCGGCGGCCAGGAGCTGGGCGAGCGCCTTCGTCCCGAAGTGCAGCCCCCGCAGGTCGTCGGCGAGCCCGACCACCCCGATCAGGGTGGCCGCCACCAAAAGCGGCCAGACGTCCGAGGGGCGCGCGGCGGCGAACCCGACCCAGGTCGCGACGATTATCGCGGGGCCGCCGAGCCGGGGGGTCGGAACCTCGTGCGAGCTGCGGTCGTTGGGTACGTCGAGCAGGTTGCGCCCGAGCGCGTAGCGCACCAGGAGCGGCACGGCCGCGAGCGCGACGAGGAAGGCGAGCCCGAAGGAGACCGTCTCCCTCACCGGCGCACCAGCCCGACCTCGCGCAGCCGCTCCGCCTCGAGCGCTATCCCCTCCTCGAAGGTGCGCGGCGCGTAGCCGAGGTCCCGTCTCGCGGCTTCGTACGGGTAGGCCTTGTCCTCCCTGAGGCGCATCACCTGCTCGGATTTTACCGGCAACGGGAGCCCCACCCTCTCGGCGAGGGCGAGTGCCCGGCGGGCGGGCTCGAGCGGGAGATGCACGAGATGAACCTTCCTGCCCAGCGCCCGGGCCGCCGCGAGCACGAGGTCCCGGTAGGCGAGCGGACGCCTTCCGGGCAGGTCGTAGGTCCTCCCCACGGCGGCGTCCCGCTCCAGCGCGGCGAGCATGCCCCGCGCGAGGTCCTCGTGGTAGACCGGCTGCCAGAGGTTCTCCCCATCCCCGAAGACGAGGAAGACGGGCGACCGGTCGAGGAATCGCAAGAGAAGGTGCATGTTCCTGTCCAGCTCGGTGCCGTAGACCATCGTCGGACGCACGATCGTCCAGGCGAGGTCGCTCTCCCGCACCACCCTCTCGCCCTCCCGCTTGGGACGCGAGCGTGAGGGGTAGGCGGAGTGGGCGCTCGTGCTGCTCACCGCGAGCAGCCGCTCCACCCCGGCGCGGCGCACCGCCTCCACGACTGCGGGAGCGTACTCCACGCCCGCCACGTGAGCGACGGCCTCCACCCCGGCGAACGCGCGGGAGAGCGCACCGGGGTCGCGTACGTCGGCCCGGAGGATCTCCACGTCGTGCCCGGCGAGGCGGCCCGCATTCGGGCTCTCCGGTCGCACCACGCAGCGTACGTCGTGCCCCGAGCGCAAGAGCGCCTCGAGCAGGGCGAGCCCGGGAAGGCTCGTCGCGCCTGTGAGCACGACCCTCATCCCGGAGGGGACGACATCAGCCGGCCAGGCCCGCGGAGACCTTCTCGGCCCACGCGGCGTTCTCCACGTACCAGGCGACCGTCTCGCGGATGCCGCGCTCGAAGGGGTGCTCCTGCCTCCAGCCGAGTTCCCGCCGCAGGAGGGAGGAATCGGTCGCGTAGCGGCGGTCGTGCCCGGGACGATCGGTGACGAAGGAGATCAGGTCGTGAGGTTTGCCCAGGGCGTCGAGGACGATCCTGGTTATCTCCAGGTTGGTGTGCTCGTTGCCCCCGCCGACGTTGTACACCCGCCCCGGCCTGCCCCTCTCCAGGACGAGCGCCACCGCCCGGCAGTGGTCCTCGACGTGCAGCCAGTCGCGGACGTTCATCCCGTCGCCGTAGAGGGGGACCGGCTCGTCCCTGAGCGCGTGGCGGATGAAGGAGGGGATGAGCTTCTCCGGGTACTGGTAGGGACCGTAGTTGTTCGAGCAGCGGGTTATGAGCACGTCCATCCCGTAGGTCTTGTGGTAGGCGCGGCACAGCAGATCCGCCGAAGCCTTCGAGGCCGCGTACGGGGAGTTGGGACGCAGCGGGGTCTCTTCGGTGAAAGGCGGGTCGTCGGGGCCGAGTGAGCCGTAGACCTCGTCCGTCGAGATCTGCAGGAAGCGCGAAACACCGTGCCGGCGGGCCGCCTCGAGCAGGTTCTGGGTACCGAGCACGTTCGTCTCGACGAAGACGCGCGGTCCGGCGATGCTGCGGTCGACGTGGCTCTCGGCGGCGAAGTTCACCACCGCGTCGAAGCCCCCGGAGAAGAGCGCCTCGACGAGCTGCGCGTCCTCTATGCTGCCGTGCACGAAGCGGTAGTTCGGCGCGTCCGCGAAGTCTTCGGTGTTCTCGAGCCAGCCCGCGTAGGTGAGGGCGTCGAGGTTCACCCACTCGGTCTCGGGACGCTCGCGGACCATCAGGCGCAGGAAGTTGCACCCGATGAAGCCGCAACCGCCGGTGACGAGGACCCGCCTCATGGAGACATCTGCCGACACGGGGGCATTTAACCACCCGGCGGCAGGTCGCTCAAGATCACCCCTCCGGCAGCCGCCCCCTGAGGTCATCCGCGGAGAAGGGCCCCTTCTCGGCGATGAGGGCACGGGCGTTCTCGACCTGATCCCAGACGTTCCAGAGCAGCACCCCCCGCACCCGTCCGTCACGCAGGTAGTAGACGACCCCCTCGCGGCCGGGTTCCTTCCAGTCGGAGACGGTCTCGAGGGTGGAGTCGAGCTCGCCGACGGCCTCGTAGCCCAGCTCGAAGAGGTCCGAGTAGAAGAAGGGCAGGTGGTGGTAGGGCTCTCCGGCCCCGGCCATGTTCCGGCCGGCCTGCTGGCCCATCGTGTTGGCGTTGTCCTCGTGCTCGACCCGCAGCCGGCTCCCGAGCGCGGGGTTGTAGAAGCGGGCGACGTCACCCGCCGCGTAGACGTCGGGCGCGCCGGTGAGCAGGTGCTCGTCGACGATGATGCCGTCGTCCACCTCGAGCCCGGCCGCCTCGGCCAGGGAGGTCTCGGGGCGTATCCCGAGCCCGGCGACGACGCCATCGGCCTCGATCTCCCTGCCCTCCGAGGTACGCACCACCTTCCTGCCGCCGCGATCTCCGATGCCCTCGACCGTCTGCCCGGCGAGCACCTCGACGCCCTTCTCCCGGTAGTAGTCGTTGAGGAAGCCGGAGAGCTCGGACGGGAAGGTGCGTGCCCCGATCCCGTCCTCCGGGAAGACCATCGTCACCCGACGGTCGTTCATCGCGAGCGCCGCCGCGATCTCCGAGCCGATGAACCCCCCGCCTATGACCACGAAGCGCTCTCCCCGCTCCGCCAGGTCGCGCAGCCTCTCGTAGTCCGCGAAGGTGCGGAAGTAGATCACGCCCTCGTCCCCGCCGGAGGGCAGCCGGCGCGGCGTCCCCCCCGTCGCCAGAAGCAGCTTCCCGAAGGTGTGCTCCTGACCCCGCTCGTCGGTGACGCGCCGGCCCTGCAGGTCCAGCGCCCGCGCCCGCACCCCGAGGTGCAGCTCTACCCCCCCGATATCCTGCGTGTCACGCCAGATGCCATCGACCGGGTCACCCTGCCAGAGCCCCTTCGAGAGCGGGGGCCTGTCGTAGGGGGGTACGTCCTCCCCGCAGAATATCCCTATGGTGCCACCCTCGTCCAGCTGCCGGATGCCGCGTACGGCCGCGTCGGCGGTCATCCCGCCCCCTATCACCAGGTAATCGTAGTGCGCCACCTTCTCGACGACCTCCTCTCGCCACGTTCGCCGGCCTCCTCCCGAAGAAGGCCACGCCATCCGAAATGGTATCGCAGTCCGCTGGGGAAACCCATCCACATAAACTGCTAGAATCCCCGGCGGCCGCGCCGCCACGCAACCTCGCGGTGGAGTGCGCCGTACCCGTTCAGGCATGGTATACGACCAGAGTACATGGAGGTGAGCGACCGCCCTTGCGAAACCACCGTTACGCGGCAGCCATAGCCGCGGTAGGGGTCCTGCTGCTGGCGGCCTACGTCTCGGCTACCATGCTGGATTCCGGCGAGCCCCCCCTGCCCTTCCCCCCCAACACGCTCTGGAGCCCTGGAGGAGCCGGGCTACTCGTGCAGGCTGGCGCCGTCCTCTTCGGCTCCCTCATCCTCGCGCTCGTGGCCCTGACGGACGACGAGAGGTGACGGCGCTCACCCGTGCCTCTGGCGGGAGACGCCGGAGAGGGTCCCGCTCTGAAAGGCGTTCTTCCCCGGCCACTCCTCCCACAACACGGACTCGTACAGCGGGTAGGTGATCGTCTCCCCCTCGGGGGGACTCTCTATGAGCCTCTCGGCGCAGTAGCGCCAGAAGGAGGCGTACCCGCCGAAGCGTTCGTCGAGACGTTCGATCAGGCCGCGGTAGGTCTTCGCCAGGTGCACCGCCATGCGGGTGGGCATAGCTTCGGAGGAGCGGGTGTGGATCTTCTCCTTCCTGACCCTGAAGCCTGCATCGGGGTCCACCCCCAGGAAGGCGTACACCTCCCGCATCAGGCGTTCGGGATGGAAGTGGACGTCTTCGAGGAAGCCGACGAAGATCCGCTCCGGCGGGTAGTACTCCCCCCAGTTCTCGAGCACCCCCAGGTAATCCGTCTGCAGCCGGGAGTCCCTGCGCCGGAACTCGGCGAGCACATCCTCGTCTCTTCCCGGGTCCGTCCGGCCGCGCTCTCCCTTGTCGAAGCTCATCATCGCGTGCGACCAGGCCCGCTCTATGGGGTTGCGCATCATGTAGATGATCTTCGCTTCCGGCATCAGCCGGTGGACGCGCGAGATCATGTACGGCCTGAGGATGGCGTACCCCGGCGTGATATCCCCGGTGATCTTCGTCCGCCCCGGCTCGAAGAGCGAGGCGTACCACCCGTCGCCGGGGGGCCTGAAGTAGTAGTTGACCTCCCAGAGAACGTTTTGCAGCCTGAATTTTCTCCGGTGCCGCAGGGCCCGCGCCCGCACCTGCCTGCGCCACCTGGCGTCCTCCGGACGATCCCCGAAAAACTTCTGCATCAGGAAAGGTACCACGTGCCGTGGATCACCCATCCTTACGTCGAAGTAGTGGAGCTCTTTGATCGGGGGAAGCCAGACCTGCGGGTGTGCCCGCAGGTTGCGGTCCAGCCACGTCGTGCCCGCCTTCTGCGCCCCTATGCATAGAAAATCCGGAAACAACCCTGCCGCCTTCCCCCTTCGTATAGATCTCACCCGGCTCGCTTCAGCCTCTCCTCCAGATGCTCCATGAAACGCGCAAACCCCTCCCGCTCCTGCTCCAGGGTGTGCCTCGCCGCCGTGGCGTACCCATTCTGCCGCAACCGCTCCAGCTCCTCAAGGCTCATGCGGCGCAGGGCTTCGAGCGCCCGCACGTAGCTCTTCTCGTCGTCGAGGGCGACCTCGAGGCAGTTCTCGCCGAAGCGGCAGTAGGCCAGGTTCCCCCCGGCGTCGGGCGTGAGCAGTATCGCGCCCGCGGCCATCGCCTCGAGCCCCGGCATGTAGAACCCCTCCTCGGCGAGCGGGGTCGCCAGGAACACGTCCGCCCAGTGGTAGAGGTCCCTGAGCTCGTCCCAGCCGACCGGGTCGCGGACGGCCCGGAACTCGAAGCCACGCCCGTCCAGGATCCCCGCCACCCTGTCCCCGACGTCGGACTTCCATGTCGTATATCCGACCCGCACCGGGGAACCCAACCCCCCGGAGCGCTCCCGGTGGAAGAACCCGACGTCGTGCCCCAGCGGGATCACCTCGTTGAGCGACGAGGTGTTCAGGTATGGCTTTACCGCCTCCAGCACCACCTCGTTGGTCATGATGCGGGCCATCGGGCGGGTGAGGAGCCTCAGGGCGTATCCCCCCGTGAACTTAGGATTGGCCCAGCGGACGTTCTGCACGATGCAGATCACCTGCTCGTGCAGCGTCCAGCGGCTCATCCTCCGCTCGACGATCTCGTAATGCTCTGGCCAGGAGACGAACGCCAGCTCGAAGGGCCCGACGGCCGCCTTCTCCAGGTCGGTGAACCTGATGCCGTTCTCCGGCGAGATGCCGGAGAACCGCTCGTTGCGGAAGAGGGGCATCGTGGGCTTGTAGGTCTCCGGGCAGCAGACGACCGGCTCGTAGCCCAAAGAGAGCGCGTGGTTTACGTAGTCGAAGATCTTCACCACCCCACCCACCGGGGTGAAGGTGGGGGTGAGAAAGTAGATCCTGCGCCCTCTTCCAGCCACGCTAGAGCCCCTCCAGGATGCGCGCCAGCGGCTCCACCGCGACCTCCGGATCGACCATCTCCCGCGCTAGCGTGCGGGCGTTCTTCTTCTTGCGGTAGACCTCCTCCGGGTTCGCGATGATCTCATCGAAGACCCTCCCGACCTCCCGCGGTCTCGCCGGGTCGACGAGCCATCCGGCGTCGTAGCGTGAGATCATGCGCGAGACCTCCGTGAAGGGTGGATGAACGACCGGCACCCCGCACGCGAGCGCCACCACCGAGCGGGTCACCATCGCGTACTCCCGCTCCAGGTTGTGCTCGAAGAGGTCGACCGCGACGTCTACCCCGGCGAGGAACCTCCTGAAGTCCGAGAAGCGCATCTGTCCGTGCGCCGTGACCGAAGGATGGGCGGCGATGCGATCCAGGTCTCCCTTGGAGGCGTGTGCACGCTCGACGTTCCCGCCCCAGTGCCAGGGAGTGAGGAGATCAAGACTCACCCCCGGACGGTCGAGCCGTCCCTCCAGCTCCCCGACCCACGCCCCGAGCGTGCCCCACTGCTGCAGGTAGCCCGCGATCGCGAACCGCACCCCCTCGCGCATCTCCGGCTCCCCACCCCCGAAGGCGAGCGGGACGCACATGTTCACCACCTCGAACGGCAGGTGCCTTACGTCGCGTCCGGCCTGCAGGAGCCAGGCCAGGAAGTAGGGCACCTTCTTCTCGCCGTTGACGATGAAGGCGTCGGCGAGCCGGATCGCGCGCAGCTTGCGCTCCCGAAGGAGTTCGAGCTCCCCGGCCGGGTACTCCTCGCCTCGCTGGTAGAGCGTCTCGAGCATCTTGGGGGCGAAGAAATCCAGCACGTAGCGCACGCCTTCGACGGGGCGCAGGTGGTCGGCCTGGTTCGAGTTGATCATGATCGCAACCGCCGGGGAGTTGGCCTCCAGGAACCCCGCGAGCCTCCGGGCGGCCACCACCACGGTATCCGGCGCGGTGGGATGAGGGACGGCGCTCCCGAACCTGAACCACTGCCGCTCGGCGAACCCCCGCGTCAGTACGGTCTTCACCTCGAAGCCGTGCGCCCGCAGCCCCTCGGCGAGCCCGAACGCCCTCAACCCCGGGGCGGCGACCGGCATCTCCTGGGCCGGCACGATGTCGTTCGAGATCACGAAGACTCTCCTCACCATCGCCGCGGCACCCCCAGCCTGGAGACGACCATGAGCCCGCCCCGGTGGAAGTCGTCGTGCGGGTACTTCACGGACTCGAAGTGCTCCAGCGTCGCCTCCCCCCCGCTCACCCCGACGAGGAGCTCGACGAACGCGGAGACGGACATCGGGTAGACGGTCTCGTCATCCGAGCGCCTCACCCCGACGAAGTCCTCCAGAAAGGCGAGCCTCCCCCCCGGGCGCACCACCCGCCACATCTCCGAGAGCAGCCTCCGTTTGATCTCCGTGGGATTGTGGTGCAGCACGGTGACGGTGAACGCCAGGTCGAAGCTCTCGTCCTCGAAGGGGATTTCGAGATCGTCTTCCAGCACCTCGAAGCGCGCCCACGGGAAGTTCTCCCCCGCCGCCCCGACCATCGCCTCGCTCACGTCCAGCCCCGTATAGCGGGCCCCGAGCCGGCCCAGGCTCGCCGCCCACCGCCCGACCCCGCAGCCGACCTCGAGCACCTCCAGCGGCAGATCCTCCGCCCGCGCGGAGCGGACCGCCGCGAGCTGCGGCTCTAGGGCGGCGGCCTGCACCCCGTGGATGGCCTTGTTGAAGGCCCGGCCGTGCGCGGCGCTGCAGATGGCCCGGTGGGGAGCCTCCCGCGCGAACCTCTCCCCCCGCCTGCGCCAGTACTCCCGCGCCTCGTAAGACCCTCTGCCGGAAGGAAGCTCCGCCCCCTCCTCGGACAGCAGCACCCCGCAAACCTCCCGGGCAACACCCGCCGGGTCCTCGCTCGCAGGCCGTATCCGCTGGCAGGCCGCCCACCCGTAGCGCACGCCGAGGGCTTCCCAGAGCGCATCGTCGGCGGTCGCGACGAGGTCGAAGAACCCGAGCCGCTCGAAGAGCGGTTTTTCCAGCACGCTCACGAGGAACTCCTCGTCGTGCTCCTGAGGCAGCACCGCGGCCACTGGCACGTCCCACCGTCCGCGGGACATCGCCTCGTAGGGGAAGGAGAGCAGGTCGAGGAGGACCAGGGCTCCGGCGCGGCGCAAAACCCCCGAGAGGCGGTGCGGGAGCACGTCCCACTCCCCCAACACCTCGCAGCCCTCGGGGAGCCCGGCTCCTTCCACCCGGTCCCGGTAGCGCCCGGCGTAGACCGCCACCGGCCGCCCGAGCGCCGCACCCCGCTTCCCGGCCTCCTGCACCGGACCGCTCACAGGTAACGCTCTTCCAGGGTGCGGAAGTTCCTGTTGCGGCGCAGGGCGGGAGCGAGGGGGCTGGAGGCCATCCTCCGCAGCAGCAGCTTCAGGTCCCGCTCGGCCCCCTCCAGGTAGGCGACCCGCCGGGGCGAGGATCCCCCCGGGTGAGGGGATCTGAGATAACGATCTTCCAGCGTCCTGAAGTTGCCGTTGAGCCTGAGTGCCGGAGCGAAAGGGCTCGACGCCATCTTACGCAGCAGCAGCCTGAGGTCGGTCTCCGCGGCCTCGAGCTGCGAGAGGCGGCTGAGCGAGACGGAGGACGGGGTGCCGGCCGTCCCCCATCCACCGCTGTTCAGCCTCGCCTTCAGGTAGCGGACTTCGAAGGCGAGAAGCTCGTTCTCCATCCGGAGCCTGTCCAGATTGGTCGGGGTATAGAACTCATCGTCGGGCATCTCTCATCTCCCCAAGAAGCATCGCTTCCGTCCTCCTGCTCAGGGCCTCCAGCTCCCGCCAGACGGCACGCACCCGCCCGATGAGCCTGCGGTCGGAGACCGGCTGCCTGCCCGGGCGTCCGGTCGTGGCGCCCGTGTCGAAGACCTCGCCGACGGGCACGTCCGGGAGCCCGAGGCCCCAGCGCCGCTCCAGCGCCCGGATCAGGGGAAAGCCGTCCTGCAGCATCCGCATCGAGACGACCATCGTGTCCTGCGGGTGGGTGCGGGCGAACGCGAGCAGCGCCTCGTTGCCCGCGAGCCACATCCTGAGCGCGAGGTCCGGCTCACTCCAGAACCTGCGGTGCAACTCCGCGGGTCCCTCGCCGTCGAAGAGGTTCTGCGCGTGGCGCCGGGCGAGCGAGTAGGTCGAGTCGGCGAAGTGCCGGTAGACGACGAGCACCTTCGCGTCGGGCAGGACGTACTTCCAGAGCCCGAGGAAGTGGCAGACCCGCGGGTCCTTGAAACCCCACAGCCGGTGCTCCGCGTTGCGGCGCTCGGCGATCTCGCGCAGCCGCCGCCAGCGGACCTCTCCGACCACCGGGAGCAACGGCCCGGCGACCTGCCAGGTGAGATCGTTGTCGCCGAGGATCTGCTGGTGCAGATCGACGACCTCCCGGTCCTCGAAGTGGCCGTAAGGGTTCGAAGGGTTGGCTTCGAGCATCTCGTAGCCCAGGAAGAGACCCGCCCGGTGCAGAAGCTGCGCCGTCAGCGAAGTCCCGCTGCGATGGAAGCCCGCGATGATCAGTTGTTTACTCAACGGCCCTTTTCTTTTCGATTTCCATCATTACGTACCCTAACAAAATCATGACGTTTTGATAATGTTCTTCCACTATGAATCAGCAAAACCTCGTTCTCGTCGGAGCACCGCGAAGCGGGACCACGCTGTGTTGCTGGCTTCTGAACCGGTTGCCCGGCGTACTCGCCCTGCACGAGCCGATACGTCCGGCACGTTTTCTATCTGAGGACGAGGGACCCGCCCTCGCGGCCCGTCGTCTGGAACACCTCTTCAAAAGATCACGCCGGACGGTCGACGAACGCGGCGTCGTCTTCACCAAGCAAAGCGCCGGGGCGATTCCGTCCGATCCCTACGAGCGAAGTATCCGGGAGGGAGGCGTCAGGCGACAGCTCTCCGGGGAAGAGTGGTCCGAGATCCCGGTGGACCGTGAAAGGCTCGGTGAAGGATATCATCTGGTCGTGAAGGATATAGGCACCCTGCCGGCGCTCCTGCCGCTGATCAGAAAAAGCTTTCCCTGTTACACCATCGTGCGCAACCCCCTGGCGACGCTCGCCTCCTGGAACAGCGTAAACCACCCGGTGCGTGAAGGGCACTCTTTCGGCGCCGAGCGCCATGACCCCCTCCTCGCTCAGAGGCTCTCCGGCATAGAAGATCGCCACGAGAGACAGGTGGTCCTTCTCGGGTGGTTCTTCAAACGGTTCGTCTCGTGTCTGCCGAAGGAGCACATCCTCCGCTACGAGGATCTGATTACTTCCGGGGGCGCGAGCTCTCCGGCCTGGTGCCGCAGGCAGAGACATTGCGAGAGGATCTCCAGATCAGAGGTTGCAATCACTACACACTGGCCCGCAAGGATGCACTCGAGCTGGGACGAATGCTGCTCGACCTCGAAGATGCTCCGTTCTGGTGTTTTTACAGCACGCGGGAGGTCAGGGATCTTCTCACCCGTCTGCAGGAAGACCCCTGGACCCGAGGGTACCGTGACGCCCGGTCGGGCAGGCCGGCACGCAGCCTCGTGGACGTGAAGTTCGAGGAAGAGGCAGCCGTCAGAGAGGAGACAGAGTACACCTCGGGCTACGCGTCAGCGCTCACGAACGACTACAATCACCCCTTTTCCATCTACGCGGCGGGCTTAGCAGGATCTCACCCAACAAAAAGCTGACCAAAGGCAGGAAGGAGCAGGCTCCACAACCATCGCTCACGCTTATTCATCAAACGACCATACTCCGCGGGCACACCTTCGGACGTGCCAGCCGGGTTCGCGTCAAGATCTCAGCGCGAGTTTACCCGACGTGCCGATCACCCGCCCGGATCCATCCAGAGCCTGCAAGGAGATGTAATGCTCTCCGGTATCGACGGCAATCTTGGTCTCGAAACCGCTACGCCGGACGAAACCAATGGGTCTCAACCCGGACGGCCCAGGGCCGGCCAGCACCCGCCATCCGGCCAGTTCGGTCGCCCCATTCCAGCTCGCGTAGACCACCTTTTCGCCTCCAGATGAAGGCCTGACCACTACAGAAGGAGCTTCCTTCGGCCGCCCCTTCCAGGGAAACCGGAAGGCCCTGTAGGAGTCGTCCCCGGGAGGCAGCGTGGCATCCAGGAACATCTTTCCTTTTCGGGTGTATTCGGAGAACATCCGCTCGCTTCCCCACCCGATGAACACGTTGCCATCAGGGAGTACCTGCAGGTTTCCCTGGTTGGCAGCGAGCAGCCTCTTTCCGGGATGAGTGTATTCGCGTACCAGCTCTGCTCTCATCTTCTGTTCGTCCAATCCCAGAACGATCCCGCGTGACATGGCGTGCACCTTCGGATTCGCTCCGTTGTCGAAGATGGTGAGCGTTCCATCCGGCTGACGCCTGGCATCATGCTGGTAGGCGGTCCTGGTGCCGGCTCCCATCTCGAAGTCGCTCTTCTTTCCCCCCAGGCGCCACATGATCTCTCCGCTGTTACGGTCCACCTTGTAGACGGTCCAAGTGTTGCGGGCAGAGATCAGAAGATTACCGTCCTGGTCTACGTCTATGGAGTTGATATGAAAGTAGTCGTAGGGGACAGAGAAACTCCGGGAGGGTCGCAGGTAAGATTCCTCGAGGCCGACATGATCGAGGCTGTGCCACTCGAAGATTACCTCGCCGCTCTGGATGTCCACCTCCTGGGCGATCCCATCCAGTACCGTCCCCCGAGCCGAACCGCCGACCGCAGAGAGATCCGCATGAACCGGGCCATATATGGTAAACAATGCGGTATCCTGCGGCGTTATGAGAAATTCGTGTAAATCCCCCTCGTAGCCGTTACCCGCCCTGACCCTCTTTACCTGCTGGTAGTTATCGTCGAGGATTACGTACTCGCCCGCACCATTATGAAAGACCAACCGCCCCTCCCACCAGGTAAGGACGGGTCTGCCACGATACTCCTGGACCTTGAAGTCCGTGGCATACTCCTTCTCGCCTTTCAGAGGACAAAACCATATTAGCTCCCCACGATCGTCGACGATCATGGGACCGTACTGCCCGGGTCCCTTCTTCGGGGCGATGAATATGTAACCCTCCGAATCATCGTCTGCATCGAGCGACACTTCGATGGAAGGAGGAGCAAAATCCGGACGCGATAGGAACCTGCGCACGGCGGAACCTTCTCGCACATCGTGTCCCGCGGACCGTACACTACCGGCAACAGAGGTGCGCCCGCGTCTCGTCCTGCCGCCATGCAGCCGTGCATCATCGGTCCCACACCCGGAGAGCCACAGAAACGACATCCCCGCGATTCCCGCACCAACCGCCCCGATAAACCTGCGTCTACTGTACCTCTTCGCGTTCAAGATCTCCCCCTCCCCGGGCCCATCAGATGAGCCCTATAGCCAATCCTGATCTCCCGGGCTCAGGGCCCGGATTGCTGGTATCCCGGGGTAGTGTTTCGTCCCCGGTAGATCCGCTCGAGCACCTCGCGCGCCCTGGCGTCGAGCCCCGGCTGCGCCTTTTCGGGGACGAGCACGATCCCTTGAGGAAACTTCGAAGTTATCCTCCGTTCGTACCCCGGTCCACGGTCCCGCTCGCATCGTACGAGCCCCAGGATCGTCCTCGCCCCCATCCAGGTCGGAACGGGCCTCGGAGGGTCACCGGTGCGCTCCAGCAACGCAAAACCAGCGTTTCCCTGATCCCTTCCTTCCTGGTGTAGCCTCACGAAGAGCCGGCTCTCCACCAGCCCGTCAGAAGACACCATAAGCCCGGTAAGTCTGGGATCGCCGGCAACCATCAGATAGCGGGCGTTTTCCCTCCTCAACTGAGACATTATGTGTGGTATGGAATAAGAGAGCACCGTGCAGTTCGATTCATCACTGCTCATCATCACCCAGAGGGCCCGCGGCGGGGTCTGGTAGATGGTGCCGGTATCCACGTCCTCGGAGTATCCCTTGGCAGCCGTGGGGTTGGTGATCGGAGGGGATTGATCGAGCCCCAGAGTCGTCCAGCGGTGGCGCCCGCCGTCCTTGAAAACGAGGTACGACGCATGAAACGGCATGGTGACCACCATGCTCCCCGGAGGCACCTCCCTCTCCATCCAGCGCACCATGTTCGTGGCCTCCACGACGGTCCTGCCGCCTCCGGAGGGCCTGACGGGGTGATCGTAGAGCAGGTTGTGGACTTCTTCCGTGGCGACCACCAGCGGGTATACACCCAGGATCAACGCCGAGACGGCGGCGATCCAATCAGGGAAACGCCTCACCTTCACATCTCGTGCCACGATGGCGAAGACGTCCGTCACGAGTACGGCGAGCGCGCAGAGCAAGAGGGTCTGCGGGATGAGAAACTGCCTCTGGTTCCATCCTTCCAGGGTCACGAACAGGACTATGGGAGCCTGGAACAACAGAGAGATGGAGAACACGCGCCACATCTGGCCCCCCTTCACGGCCCTCCAGACGGCGTAGCCAGCCGCCACCGGCATGAGAGGCCACAGCGCGATGTAGGGCGCGAGGTGACTCGCGAAATAATCTCTCAGGGCGGCGAGCGATGCTTCCGGAAACACCGAGCCCCCGGTCTTCGACAGCAGCAAGAAGACGACCACGGGCCACACAGCGAGAATGCTCCAGCCGGTCCAGGATCGCCTGCGACCGCCGGCGAGAAACCGGTCGAAGGCACCGGAAAAAACGGATACCCCGACGAGCACGACGACCGCCGCCGCCGCGCCCAGGGCCATCGGGCGCTGCAGATCGGGAGAGAGCCGCCCCACCAGGTATATCTGGCCGCTGGCGGCGCAAACCCAGGCCCACCACGGCAGGCAGGTCAGAACCACCCCGAGGTAGTGCAGGAAGGCCCTTCGCAACCCCCAGCCGAAGAAAAGCACCGCCAGCAGCGCCAGAGGAAGGTTTACGAGCGCGGTCTCTTTGACGAGTATGGCGGCGCCGAGCGCCACCCCGGACAGGAAAGCCGACAGACGGGTGTTCCGCCGGAGGGCGTACATCAACGCCAGCAAAGAAAGGAGGTAGGCGGTCAGGAGCACCGCGTCTATGTTGAGGGCCTGCGTGTTCATCGCGGTGTACCCGAGGAGCGTGACGGCCGCGGCGGCGACGAGCGCGGCGATGGGGGACGCGAGCCGCCTGACCAGCAGATAGGCGAGGAGGGGGTTGAGCAGCGCCAGGAGACGCACGGTGAGCGCCAGGGTTCCGGTATCCCGTCCCAGGAACGTCATCAGCCCGCCCAGCAGGCCCGGGAACAGGGGGCCTCTCTTGATGAAGGGTGCCCCGTTGATGAGGGTGTAGCCCCGGCCGGAGACCAGATGCCACCCGGCGAGGAGATATTGTTCCGCATCCTGGGTCAGAACCCACTCGTACCTGAACCATACGAGGGGAGGGGTCGAGAGGAACAAGACGATGGGCAGGAGCGCGAGATCGGTCCACCCGAACCGGCGTGTGACCTTTCCTGATAGAGCTTTTGCCGAAAGCTTCCCGTCCGTACGCCTCATCCCCCCGGCCCGGATCAGAGCGGCGATCTCCTCGGATTATCGGGAAGTATAGAAAAGAGCCGTGCGAGGCATCAATGCCTCTCAGAACCGCTCGTAGCCGGGTCCGAGGTGAGAACTACCTATCGTGGACCACCGGCATATTTTGTGGCACAATGTGGCCACACTCTGGTCAGATCTTCCCCATGCGAGGAGTTTAGTGAGAGAAGTAGGAGTGAGAGAGTTCAGGGATCACGCCTCCAGCTACCTGTCCAGTGGCGAGCCTCTGGCCGTACGGAGGCACGGCCGCGTAATTGGTTTCTACTTCCCGGTGAAGCAGAAGAACGATACGGAGGAGCTGCGCGCTGCTCTGCGCGACCTGAGCGAAAGTCTGGCAGAACTGCGGCGCGAGAGCGGCCTCTCGGAAGAAGAACTCGTTCGGGAGCTGGTGCCCCGCGAGCATGAAAGCCCGGGCAGTTAGGGCAGCTTGCGCCTGGTCATAGACGCCAGCACGCTCGTCGCGGAGCTGCTTCGAGAACGAGGACTGGAACTACTCGCCAACTCCAATCTCGATCTGTACGTACCCACCCGGATGTGGGAGGAGACCCGGCATGAGGTATCCAGGCGGCTCGAAGTCCGGGTATCCCGGGGGCTTCCCGCTCCGGTTGCCGCGCGCTTTTGGGACGCTGCCCTGCGTGTTAAGGAACACAGCGTCACGGAGGTACCAGAAGAGGTCTACGAAGGTTCGAAGGGCGAAGCGCTGTCCAGGTTACCACGGGATGAGAAAGACTGGCAGGTGGTCGCGCTCGCTCTTTCACTCGAAGCAGCCATCCTCACCGAGGATAGAGATTTCTTCGGCTGCGGGGTTGCAACGTGGACGGCAGACACCATGATCACCTGGCTGCAACGCCATGGTTTATCTTAGCCCGAGGATTCCTGCTTTTCTCACGCAGGACCGGGACCATGAACCCGGCAAGTAGTCGGCTTACCCGGCTCATCAGCTACTGTTTCGCTCGTAGCCGAGCCGGGCGAGGGTCTCGCCGGCCGTCTCCTCGAAGATCTCACGATCCTTCGTAGTGAAGAGCCTCCGCCAGTCGCCCGCCACGCCCTTGCGGAAGAACGAGGAGGCATCCTCCTCGCCGCGCCCGCGACCGCCGGAGAGACGCTCGAAGCTCTGCGAGCGGACGCACCCGGCGACTGTCTCTTCGTCGGAGACGGCACCGAGGAAGGAGAAGATGTTTCGCATGTGCCGTTCGGGGTCTGCGACGAGGTCCTCGTAGCGCACCTCCATGTAGCGGTCCCCGAGCAGGGCTGGACCATCCTGCGCCGCGCCGCCCGTGTAGGAGGACCAGTCGGAGGCGAGGGTTCGGAGCTGGTCCCCGGTGAAGATGCTCCTGCCGGAGCGGACGAAGCCCTCCGGGTCGGCGCGGTAGGCGGCGCGCTTTTCGGCGATCTCCGTCCCCTCCTTCACGTTGCCGAAGTTCCAGAGGTGGAAGGCGGCTGAGACGGCGACGTCGCGTCCGTCCCTGATTATGTGGATCACCCGCGCCTCGGGGTAGATGCGCGAGATCTCACGCACCATCCGGTCGTTGAGGAGCGGGGACTTGTCGCCGACGAGGCGCTTGCCGCTCTTCAAGAGCTCCCGCGTCATGAAGTAGCCCGCGGCCATGCGGGTCATGGCTTCGATGTGTTCCCGCGGATCTCCGTCGCGGCTCCAGACGGAACGTTCGACCCAGAGCCTCAGGTACTCCGCGTCGAGCAGAGCCTCGTAGAGCGAGCTCGCCGGGCGGTCGACGTCGTTCTTCTTCAAGGCTTTGCGCTTCCATCCCGCGCCGAAGATGCGCCCCTCGCCCCGGCAGAGGACCTCGGGGTGGGCGTCGAGCATCCGCATCAGCCAGGTCGTCCCCGAGCGCATGAACCCGACGACGAAGAAGACGGGCGAGGCAGCCTCCGGCGGCCGCAGCCCGCATCTCCGCAGCTCCTCCTCGAGCGCAGCGATGCGGGCGTCGCGGGTCGAGATCTCCCGGCGAGCCCGCGCCCCCGGAACGAGACCGCGCACGAAGCCGGCCGGGTCCCTCAGCGCCCGTCTGGCCAGCCTTTCCAACCTCTCGTACGTGTCCGGAGCCATCCTCCGCGGCGAGCGATACGGCATGCGGGTATTCTAAGCCAGGACGGCCGGGTTTCCCCGCCTCACGAGCGGCGGGCTTCAATCATCTCCTTGGGCTCTCTCCAGCTTATAGTCTGCACGGCGCTCTCGAAGCGCACCTCGAGCCCCCGGCGCGTCAGGCGGACTTCGCTTCTCCCGCGGTCGAGCCAGCGGTTGCTCAGCGGCCCCTCCGCGAGAACGGCCCGGTGGGCCCTGCGCCACCCGAAGCGCCGCAGATTGTACTCCAGGTCCCGGTAGCGATCCATCGAGCAGACAAGCGATGGCCCCGGGTCTCCGGGGCCACCGGGATAGAGGTCTTACTTTCCGCTGCTTCCGGCGGTATCAGGAGCACTCTGGTCACCCTGCTGGAGCTGCTGCCCGGGTCCCTGCTGCAGGTTGTCCCTGTCGGGCCCCTTCACCTCACCGGATCCGGCCTTCTCCCCGGCATGCTCTATCCCATCCGGAGCGCTCTGGTCACCCTGCTGCACGTTGTCGGGGTCGGTCTTGGTGTTCTCCTGGTGAGCCTGCTGCTGGGCCGCGGAGACCTGGCCGCTGGAAGCGGCGCTGGTGTTGTGGGTGGCCTGGGCGAGGGCGGTGCCCCCACCGAGCGCCAGTACCGCCGGTACGGCCATCGCCGCAAGGAGCTTCTTTCTGTCCACTGTTCGTTACCCTCCTTGTATTCCTGGTGGTTCTCAGGGTTTCGTGCCGTGTACCGCTTCTGAACATCCTCTTTACATCTTCCTCTCCTTTCTCTGCTGTCGTGTACGCTCAAGTATTCGCCCGGGGGATGAGAGGGTGCTGAGCAGAGGGTGAGAGCTGGATGAATAGTCCGTAAGAATCTTTCGAGACTAACGTCTCAGAGAAGATCGGCCCGCGTTCCGCCACCTGAAGGGAGGTTTTTGGGGAGCAGGAGGGTGAAGGTGGAGCCTTCGCCGACCCGGCTCTCCACCTCTATGGTGCCGCCGTGGGTCTCGGCGATCTGCCGGGCTATGGAGAGGCCGAGCCCGGCCCCTCCGGCGCCGCGCGAGGGGTCCACCCGGTGGAAGCGCTCGAAGATCATGGGCAGCTCGTCCTCGGGGATGCCGATGCCGGTATCCGTGACGGAGAGGAAGGGGGATCCACCCAGGCAGCCCACCTCCACGGAGATCCGGCCGCCTTTCGGGGTGTACTTGACCGCGTTGTCGAGCAGGATGGAGGCGGCCTGCAGGATAAGCTCCCGGTCGCAGTTCGCCTCGACCGGTCCCTGCGGGGGACGAAACTCGACCTCCACCTTGCCCTGCGCCGAGGCGCGGGCGGCGTCGGCGGCTTCGGAGGCGATGGAGGCGAGGTCGTGCCGCCCGAGGTTGAGTGGAGCACCCTCGTCGCCGCGGGTGAGGGCGAGCAGCGACTCGACGAGCGAGCGCATCCTGCCGGACTCCTCGCGGATCGCGCGCACCGCCTCCCGCGCGGTCTCGGGGTCCTTGAGCGCCCACTCGTCGAGCATCCGGGCGTAGCCGCTTATGGAGGTGAGGGGAGTCCTGAGCTCGTGGCTCGCGTCGGCGGCGAAGCGCCGCTGGCGGGCGAGGGCCTCTTCCCGGCGGGCGAACGCGGCCTCCAGCCGGGCGAGCAGGGCGTTTATCGTGGTGGTGAGACGCCCTATCTCGTCCTTGGGGTTCGCCACCGGCAGCCTCTTGGCGAGATCCCCCTCCCCCATCTCGCGGGCGGCGACCACGACCCTGTCGACCGGCTTGAGCGCGGCGCGGGCCAGGATGTACGCGCCGGCGATCGAGAGCAGGAAGGCCGCCCCGATCCCGGCGGCGAGCACCGCGGAGAAGTCCTCCAGCGTCTCCTGCGCACCCTGGTAGGGCTTGCCCGCCTCGACGATGCGCAGAGCACCGCTGCCCTTCAGCCGCACCGGGACGGCGTAGACGTAGTCCGGGGCCTGGTTGGAGAGGTTCGCGGTGCCCGAGGCCGGGTTCCCGCTCCTCGCCGCCCGGCGCCAGACGCCATCCTGCGCGCCTCCCTGGACACCGACCCGGAGCGTCTCGCCGACCACCCTGCCCTGTCCGTCGCGCACCACGACGAAGACCCCCTCCAGGGTGAGCCTCTCGCGGTTGCTCTCCTCCAGGGTGCCTCCCGAGCGGATGGTCTCCGCCACCGAGACCGCCGCCTGCCGGACCGTATTCTCGGTGTTGGAGAGCAGCGTGTCGCGCACCAGGACGTACAAGCCGAAGCCGAGCACGAGCAGGATCACACCGATCGCCAGCGCGTTGAAGAGCGTCAGACGCCACCGGATCGGCAAGGCCTACTCCTCCCGCAGCGCGTACCCCACGCCCCTTATGGTGTGGATCAGCTTCTTCTCCCCCTCCACGTCTACCTTCCGCCTCAGATATCCCACGTACACGTCGACCACATTCGTCGAGAGCGCGAAGTCCTGCTCCCACACCCGCGAGAGCAGCAGATCCCGCGAGAGTACCCGCCTCGGGTTCTGCGCCATGAACTCGAGCAGCTCGTACTCCCGCGCCGTGAGGTCTATCTTCCTCTCCCCCCGCCTCACCTCCCGCGTGGAGCGGTTTATCTCGAGGTCTCCTACCCGCAAGACCTCCTCACCTTCCACCCGCCTCAACAAAGCCCGCATCCTCGCCAGCAGCTCCTCCACCTCGAAGGGTTTCGTCAGGTAGTCGTCCGCCCCGTAATCGAGGCTGTGCACCTTGTCCTGGGTGCTGTCGCGGGCGGTGAGCATGATGACGGGCAGCTTCTCCCCGCGCTCCCTGATGCGCTTCAAGACACCCACCCCGTCGAGGCCGGGCAGCATGATGTCCAGCACTACGATCTCGGGCCGGAAGCCCTCCAGCGCCTCGAGCGCCGAGGGCCCGTCGTAGACACACCTCACCGAGAACCCCCGGTGCTCGAGCTCCAGCTCCAGGAAGCGGGAGATGGAGCGGTCGTCCTCGACTATGAGTATCCTGGTGCCGGGTTTCATCGCATGACCTCCTCGCCTCGCCGAGTGCGATTCTATATTCTCGCGACGCCGGCTGAGGAGAAGATGAGAGGTCGCCGCGGGCGGTTCTTGCGGGCGATGCAACGAGGTGTGAACATGCTTCCCCGGGAATCGTTCCGCGGCAAAGGAGAAGCTATGGAGGCAGGAAAGGTAGTGCTCGACACACCATCCCTCGACTACCCCTTCCCACCCAGGATGAACGAACATGCCAGCGTCGCCCAGCACGGTACTTCGGGGTGGGTGAGGACGTTCGGGCTGCTGCCGGACGAGAAATCTCTGGCTCTCTTCGACGCCACCGGGCTCGGATACCTCGCCGCCCGCAACCATCCCGACCTCTCCGCCGAGGATCTCCGGTTCATCTCCGACTGGTACGCCTGGCTCTTCCTGCGCGACGACAAGGGGGACGCCTCGCCCGCAGGCCGGGATCCGCGCGGCCTTTCGGCGGCGGACGGCCGGTTGCTCGACGTGCTCGAAGGCGTCGAGCCCGGAGAGGAAGACGAGCCGCTCGCCCACGCCCTGCGCGACCTGCGAGAGAGAACCCTCGGCTACCTGCGCGCCAATTCCCTGCCCGGCGTCTGGATGCGGCGGCTGGTCCGGGCCGTGAGGGAGCATCTCGAGGCGACGCTCTGGGAGGCGTCGAACCGGGCCAGGGGAACAGCTCCCTCCCTCGAGGCGTACGTCAGGATGCGCCCGCTCACCGGCGGGCTCTCGATCGTCACAGAGCTCGTCGAGATCGTCCGCGGCCTCCATCTCCCTTCAGAGGTGCGCGAGCACGCGGCGGTGAGGCGGCTCACCTCGGCCTCGCACAACGTCACCTGCTGGGCCAACGATATCATCTCCCTGAAGAAGGAGCTCGCCGCCGGCGAGGTCAACAACCTGATCCCGGTGCTCTGCGCCGAGCGGCGCCTCTCACTGCAGCAGGCTCTATGGGAGGCGGCCCGGATGCACGACGCGGAGGTGGCATCCTTCGTCGAGACCTCGCGCACCCTGCCCACCTTCGGCCCGGCGGTAGACGAGATCCTCGGACACTACGTACTCTCGCTCGAGGCCCGCATGCGCGGCGTCCTCGACTGGTCGCTCGGCTCCGAGCGCTACCGCAGCGAGGAGGCTATGATCTCCCCGGCATCCCGGGCATCAACCGGCCTGGAGAACAAGAATCCCTGAGCGTAGTCGCAGCCGGCCCGGCGTAGCCTCTCCAGCTGCTCGTCGGTCTCGACCCCCTCCGCGATCACGTCCATCCCCAGACTGTGCGCGAGCGTGGTCACGGTCTGCACGATCTGCGCACCGTCAGCCGAGCACACGTTCTCCACGAAGGCCCGGTCTATCTTCAGCGCGTCGGCCGGAAGGCGCTGCAGCACCCCGAGCGAGGAATACCCGGTGCCGAAATCGTCTATGTGGATCCTGATCCCCAGCTCGCGCAGGGCGCGCGTGGCAGGCTCGGCGCCGAGCATTATAGCGCTCTCGGTCACCTCCAGACGCAGGTGTCGCCCCTCCAGCCCGCTCTCGGCGAGAGCCTCCGCCACCTGGTCGGCGAGGGAGGGCTGCGAGAGCTGCACGGGGGAGAGATTCACGCTCACGGTGAGCGGCCTGTGCTCCGGAAACCTCTCCTGCCAAACCTTCGCACTCCGGCACGCCTCCCGCAGCACGCGCCGGTTGATCCTGGAGATGAGTCCGGTTTCCTCCGCGAGCGGGATGAACTTTGCCGGGGGGATCTCCCCTCGGTCGGGGTGCTCCCACCTGGCGAGCGCTTCGAAGCCGACCACCGCACCGCTCCTGAGCGAGACTATCGGCTGGTAGCGGACGTAGAACTCCCCCCTCTCCACCGCCCGCCTGAGGTCGTTCTCGAGCCGGAGGGTCTCGAGCACGCGCCGGCGCATCTCCCCCGTGAAGACCTCGTAGCGGGCCCGTCCCTCCCTCTTCGCCTGATACATCGCCGTGTCCGCATCGCGCAGCAGGTCCTCCGGCCTTTCGTAACCCCGCGAATCCGGGATGATCCCGATACTCGCCGAGGTGTAGAGTTCGTGCCCTCGCACGTAGAAGGGGGAGGCCAGCGCCCGCTGCAATCTCTCCGCCACCTCGAGAACCTCCCCGAGATCTCCGGCGCTCGCGAGCAGCACGGTGAACTCGTCCCCGCCGAGCCGGGCGACGGTGTCCTCCACGCGAACACAGGCCCTGAGCCTCTTCGCTATCTCGACGAGCATTCCGTCACCCACCACGTGCCCGAGTGAGTCGTTGACGTTCTTGAAGCGGTCGAGATCGAGGAAGAGCACCGCGAACGGTCTCCCTCCGGCCTCGCGCGCCCGCTCGAGCGCCTGCCTGAGCCTCTCCATGAACAGAGCCCGGTTGGGCAGGCCGGTGAGTGAATCGTGCGTGGCGTCGTAGAGCGCCCTCTCCTCGGCCAGCCGGGCCTGCACCAGCGCCCCGACCAGCCGGCTCCTGAACTGCCAGAGCAAAAGCAACACGACCGCGACCGCGGCGGCGAGGCATGCCACGTGGAAAGGCGCGGCGTACCATCCGGGGAGCCGGGAATCTGAGGGTGAGATCTCGCTCAGGACGGCGATGATCACCGCCACCAGCCATGCTACTACGAGCAGACGGCGCAGCATCTTTCCGCTCGCATAGGGTAACGCCACACCGACGGCGAGCAGCGGGGCGAGGATGATGACGGTTATGAGGAAGGGCTGCGCGAGGGCGACTACGATGCAGGCCAGGAGAAACCCGCAGCAGATGATCGCGATGGCGGCGTTGGCCCGTTCCATCCTCCCGGACCACCGGCGGGCGACCTCGAGCGAGGCGCCGTAGGCGAACAGGGTGAGACCGGCGACGCCGGAACCGGGATCCCGGAAGGCGGCGGAGGCCCCGGCCTCCAGCAGACCGAACCCGAGGACGAGCGGCATGAGCCACTTGAGGAACTGCCCCATCTGGTGTCTCTGACCGGGGATTTCCTCCAGCCATACGTCCGGGGATTTCACCCCGGCTCCCCGGCGCGGCTCCTTCCTGTTCGTAGAACTGGCCGTGATCACCATAGAGTTATCGGTGGGAGGAGCGTTCCTCTTTAGTCCGCGACCTCGTGACCACACTCGTTGCATCCCCACCCCCCGCAGGAAATCCGGGCGCGGCCCCACGCCCCCCCGCCTCCCGAACATCTCCCCTGGCCTATCTCAGGCGTCGAGCACGACGTCGGAGAGGGGGCTGCCGATGCAGATCAGACGATATCCCTCCGCAAGCTCCTCGTCGGAGATCGCAAACGCAAGATCCTGGTCTATCTCTCCCTCGAGGCACATCTGCATGCAGGTGGTGCAGGTACCGCTGCGGCAGTCGTAGGGGAGGTCTAACCCGTTCTCCTCGGCCTTCTCGAGGATGTACTCATCCTCGGAGCACTCTATGGTGATGCCGCTCTTCTTGAAGGTTACCCTGTGCGTCTTCGCCATCGCGCTTCTTCCTCACACGGAAGCCCCGGCCCGAATCGGAGAGCAAGACCGGGGCTCCCGCCTACAGATCTGAAAACCGTCTTCAGCTCTTCTCTTCGAAGTCCTCCGGCGGCGCGCCGCAGACCGGGCACTCCTCGGGCGGCGCGACACCCTCCATCTCCTCGCCGCAGACGGTGCAGACCATGGTCACGGTCGCGACCGGGTGCGGCGCTCCGCCGTCCGGAGCCTCTATCTTCTCGCCGGTGTCGCGGGCGAGCTCGGCGATGGAGATCTTGCCCGTGATCACGTCCTCCATCGTGTTCCGGGCCCCGGAGAGCGCGTCCTCGACCAGCGCGAGGTCTATGTGGTTCGTGCCGCGTTCGCGGGCGAGCTTCTCGGTCATGTTGCGCGAAATGTTGCGCATGAAGCCCTTAGGCGCCCGCTCCAGGCGCTCGACGGCCTCTTCGGTCCAGGTGAACTCCTTCGAGCCGCCCTCCGGGACCAGCTTCCCGGCCTCCTTGAAGGCCCGGTGGTCGATCGGACACTTCCCGCCGCTCTCGCGCTCGACCTTCTCCCTGGCGTGGTGCACCGGGCAGCCGCTCGCCTTCAGCTCGGGTGCCTCGCGCCCGGTCTCCTCCCGGTAGCACTGCTCGGCGTACTCGCGGGTTACCGTGGTGTAGCCCTTCTTGAGCGCGCTCTTCTCCACCCGGGCCTTGACCCGGCGCTTCTCCTGCCACTCCTCCAGAGAATCGAGGAAGGCCTTGGCGTCGTCGGTCCAGTGCAGCTCGCGCCCGTCGTAGACCCCGGAGCGGTTGAGGTTCTCACCCTCCGCGGCCCGCGCGATCTCGGCGTCGACCGGGTGGAAGTGGGTCGGATCGGACCCGCAGACCGGGCAGCGGGCGGGCTTGCCCTTCGCGATGTAGTGGCAAACGTCGCACTCGTAGCGGTCCTTGCCCTGCGCGGCCCGCCGGATCTCCTCCTGTACCTCCTCGGAGACCCCGACGAGGTCCCCCTGATCCTCGGCCTTGCCGAAGCCGCCGCGGCCGGAGGAGAGGATCTCCTCCTTCTCGGAGGAGCCGTTCTTCCCGTGACCGTTCGAGGAGGAGCCGTTCTGCTTCGTGCGCTCGTCGAAGTCCTGGAAGAGGGAGTCTATCGGGGCCTCCTCGCCCGCGGCCTCTCGCTCGCGGATCTGGTCGCCGATGGCGTGCATGCTCTCCATCGCCCCCGGCGGGAGGATGTTCTCTATCACCTCGTCTATGACGCTCTCGGTGATGACCGTGTAGCCCTTCTCGATCGCGTAGCGCAGGACGGCGCCGGTCGCCATCCCGACGACGAAGCCCGGCACCCGGTCCATCCGGGCCAGCGCCTCTTTGGTCCAGGTCATGTGCTCGGCGGCGGTGTAGAGGTCCGGCGCCTGGTACTCGTAGTTGCCCACCAGCACGTTGGTCGGCAGGTAGCGCATCATGTTCTCCGAGTTGGACCCGATATCCATGTCCTCGTCGGAGTGGTAGCCGATGCGCCCCATCACGACCAGCGTCGGGTTGACTTCCTTGACGTACTTGAGCGTCTGCTCGAAGGGCTTGCCCGCAAGGAGCGTCGTCTTGAGGTCCACGCCCTCGTCGGCGGCTATCTTGCGGGCGACCTCCAGATGGGCCGTGTAGATCTTGGCGAGCCCGGAGTCGATGATCTCCTCGTGCAGTTTCTCCTGCTCCTTGAAGCGGAAGACCTTCTGCGCCTTGGTCGAGAGCACACCCGCGATGGAGTGGAACATCGCGTAGTGGAAGTAGGGGTCGAATACGGCTATCGCCTCGACCTCCCCGTCGAAGGCCCGCGCCAGGTCTATCGCTCTCTTGAGGCCCCCGAGCGACTTCGCCGAGCCGTCTATCGTGACCACGATGTGCTCGAAGGGGTTGCGGTCGAGGTCCTTGACGATCAGACAATCCGCCTTCTTCAGACGCCTGACCACCCGCTCGGTCACCGAACCGAGGACGGTGTCCTTGACGGCGGCCATGCCCATCGCGCCCATCACCACCAGGTCGTAGTCGCCGGAGTTGACGTCCTCGACGATGACCTTGAAGTTCTTGCCCTCCAGCGAGCGCCGCACGAGCTCCACCCCGTACCGCTCGCACAAAGGCTCCAGCACGTCGATGTAGGAGTCGGTTATGATCTCCAGCCCCTTGGTGATGAGCTGATCGTGGATCTTGCGCTGGCGCTTCATCTCGTCCTCGTCGCGGAACTCCTCCGGGAGCCCGCTCTCCATCTGCCTGAAGCGCACGTCGTGCATCCTGGCGGCGTAGGCGTGGCAGCCGGCGACCCGCCCGCCGAAACGGCGCGCCACCTCCACCCCGATGACGCACGCCTGGTTGGAGTAGTCCGAGTTGTCTACCGGAATGTAGATCTCCTTGTACATAGAACCCCTGCTCCCTAGCTTTCCAGGACGCGAGAACCGACGTCGATCACGCCAAGGCGGCTTTCCTCTCTACATCCCCGCAATCTATCCCTTACACCCCGCCCTCGCAAATGAAAGCGTTCACAACACGCCAGTAGCAATCCCTGACATCGTCCTGCGGTGACATCTTCCATCCTCCCGATTCTACCCGCGCACTGGCGGAATATCACGCGCCGGGTGAGGGGTCCATCACCGCCTCACTCCATCTCCCGAAGAGTCCGGGAGGCGAGCACGAGGAGAGCGACGCCGTAGCCGATCAGGATGGCGAGGTTGGTCCACACGTCCCCCAGCTCTCCGCCGGGTTTTATCACCTCCTGGATGACCTCGTTGGCGTAGAGCATCGGGAAGGCGTGCCCGAGCCACTCCGCCCACTCCGGCAACCTGTCCACGTCCACCAGAAAGCCCGAGAGGAAGACGGAGGGCAGTATGATAAGGGGCACGAACGGGAAGACCTGTCCCTCCCTGCGGGCGAAGGTGGAGACGAAGATACCGAGCATGATGGACGCTATCGCGAGCAGCCAAACGACCGCGAACAGCGACGCCAGCACGCCGGCGTCGTAGTCGAGCTTGAAGAGCCACAGCACCTCCGCGAGCGCGACGGCGGCCTGCAACGTCGCGAGCCCCAGGTACCCGAGCACATACCCGCCGATGATCTCGGCACGCCTGAAACCGTTCACGAACATACGCTCCATCGTGCCCGCCGTCCGCTCCTGCACGAGCGCGATGGCGCACAGCAGAAAAGCCATGAAGTGGACGATGAAGGCCGCCGCCGGGACGGCGTAGCGATCGGTGTCGAAGCCCTCCGGGAAGGTATCGAAGAAGATCTTGAGGAAGTACACGATGACGAGCGGCGCGACGATGGAGAGGCCGAGGAAGCGGGTGTTGCGCAAAAGCTGCCTGACGACCCGCCCGCCGACGGCGAGGGTGCGTCTCATCTCTCCTCCTCCCCGATGATCGAGAGCACGACCGTCTCGAGCGAGTCGGCCTCCACGCTGAGGGCGCTTATCTCCCGCGCGAGCCCGTAGGCCTTCAGCGCCTGCGCGAGATCCTCGGGCCGCCCGCCGATGAGGCGCTCTTCTCTTCTTCCGTCCCACTCGACGACGAGGCGGGTCTTCCCCCGCTGGAGGAGTCGCCGCGGGCTGTCGGCGGCGATGACGCACCCCTGGTGCAGGATCGCGATGCGGTCGCAGAGCACGGCCTCCTCCATGAGATGAGTGCTGATGAACAGCGTGGCTCCGCCCCCGGCGAGCTGCCGGAACTGCTCCCAGAACCGGCTTCTGAGCTGCGGGTCCACCCCGGCGGTGGGCTCGTCCAGGAAGAGCATCTCGGGCTCGTGGACGAGCGCACACGCGAGCGAGACCCGGTTCTTCATGCCGCCGGAGAGGGTGTGCACGGGATCCTTCGCCCGCTCCTCCAGCTCGACGAACCGGAGCGCCTCCCGCGCCCGCTCCCGCAGGCCCGAAATACAGTGGGCCGCACCGAAGAACTCGACGTTCTCCTGGGCCGGCAGATCGTCGTAGAGCACGGGGGCCTGCGGCATGTACCCGATTCTGCGCCTCAACTCTCCTCTTTCCTCCAGCGGGTCGAGCCCGAGCACCCGCGCCCGGCCCCCGCTGGGGCGCAGCGCCCCCACCAGCGTCTTTATGAGAGTGGTCTTCCCGGCCCCGTTCGACCCAACGAGCCCGAAGACCTCCCCTTTACGCACCGAGAGGTCCACACCCCGCAGCGCCTCCACCTTTCCGTAGCGTTTCTCGAGCCTCTCTACCTCTAGGCTTCCATCTCTACCTCCCCTCCAGCCTCAGCCCTTCCAGAAAGATGCCGACCATGTCCTGGAGATAGTCTTCGTCGGGCGGCGCGCCCTCCAGCAGCTGCGGTACGATCGCCTTGCCCATCATCTGTACGAAGAGCATCCCGACGAAGGCCCGGGCGCCAGATCTGGCATCGTGCGGGCGGAGCCTGCCGAGCTCCGCCTGACGTTCGAGGTAGAGCTCCAGAAACCGCAGCGCCCGCCCCAGACCACTCTGGAAGAACAGCTCCGCAACCTTCGGGTGGTGGGTGGACTCCCCGATCATCAGCCGCAAGAGCTGCCTGCTGGAGGTGGCGTCGGCCGTGGAGAAGAAGGCCCTCCCGACCTCCGCCAGCACCTCCTCCGGCGGCCGGTCCAGCAGAGCCTCAGGATCGCGTATCGTTTGCAGCAGGGGGACACGCGACCTGATCGCCTCCCGGAAGAGCGCCTCCTTGTCCTCGAAATACCAGTAGATCAGGGCCGGAGACTGCAGCCCCGCCGCCTCCGCAATGCCCTTTATCGTCGCCCCCCGAAACCCCCTCTCCGAGAACTCTCCAAACGCCGCCTCGAGGATCTGCTCCCGTCGATCCCGTCCCTCACCCAAAAGTACCTCCTGATTGATCGTTCAATCGTCAGTCCCAGTATATTCTTTATAGAACGATCAATCAAGTATCGTTGGGAGAAGGGCGGTGGTCGGGATCGAGCCGGTGTGGTGCTGGTAACATAGCGCCACCATGTCCGGACGAGAAGAGCTGCTTTCGCTTGAGAGCGCGATCACGGCGATAGAAGAGGCTGTTCAGGCGGTCTCGCGCGAGGTCGAGCGCGGCCGTCTGAGCGACGCGTCGATCGCCCGGCTCTCGCGGGTCGAGGCCGAGCTCAACCGCAGTCGGCTGACGCTGGAGAAGATCCTGCGGGAGGAGGCCTCCCGCGGGTAGTCACCGGGTGCAGGAGCCGGTACTCACGGGCTTCGTGCGTCCTGCAGCGAGGGAGAGGTAGCGCTCGACGACCTGGGTCGGTATGCCGTATCCGGCACGGTTGGAGTCGGCGCGGCTGGCGAAGATGGTGGCGACCACCCTGCCGCCGCCGTCCACGGCCGGGCCGCCGGAGTTACCGGGTCGGACGAAGACGCGGAAGCTGGTGACGGTGCGCTCCACCGGCCCGCGGTTGTAGGCGTTCGTCGAGATCACCTGCTGGGTCTCGCCGGTGCGGCCGGGCTGGACGTCGAGGGGGCCGTTGTCCGGGAAACCTATCACGGCGACCGGCTCGCCCGGTTCTGGCACCCCGAGGGATAGCGGGCGCATCCCCAGGTGGTGCACCTTCAGGATCGCGATGTCGTTCTTCGGGTTGAAGAAGACGACCCGGGCGGCCCGCATCGGCCCCACGCCACCCGGCTGCACCCGGGTGAAGCTCTCGCCGGCGACGACGTGGGCGTTGGTGACCACGGTGTTGGGAGCTGCAACCCAGCCTGTACCCTCCACGCCGTAGCCACAGGCCACGCCGGTCACCCGCACCACGCTCGAGCGTGCGTCAAGCACATCGGGGTCCTCGAGTATCCTGCGGGTCGGCGTCGGGACGTCGGCGCTGGGACCCTGTATCTGTGGGAGCGGGTCCAGCCGGGCCACCGCCCGGGTGATGAACCCGGCCGGCATCCTGTGGTCGAGCGCCTGCAGGATCCTGGAATCCCTGGCGAGGGAGCCCAGCCCGGTGAAGGAGGGGGCCTTAAGCGCAAAGCTGCCCACCACCCAGATCAGGACGAGCGCCAGGGCGAGTCCGAGCGCCGCCCCTCCGAACCAGTCCAGAATACCGGGTATCGGGCCCCTGAGACGTGATCTGAGGGCGTTGCCGAAGGCCCGGGCGACCACGTCGCCGAGGATCGCGAACGCCACGATGCCCACCAGGGTGATCGCCACCCCGGAGATGGGGTTCTCGCCCTGAGGCAGGAGGAGCGGAGCGATCCGGGATCCGACCGAAGCGCCGAGCACCATGCCGGCCAGAGAGAGGGCCCCGGCGAGAAAGCCGGTGCGGGCCCCCCGGAGCGCGACCAGGAGGGCGAAGAACACTATAAAGAAGTCGAGGATGCCCATGCGCACCAGAATTCTACAGCCGGAGAGCGCACTTTACCCTGGGAAAATCCCGGTTACAATCGTCTCATGCTGGCTCGCGAACTCCTCCCGGACGTACAGGAAGTCCTCGAGACCCGCCGGGAGCCCCCCTACCGGCTCTCGCAGGCTTACCGGGCGCTCTGCGTCTCCTTCGTGCGCGACTGGGAGGAGTGCACCGTCCTGCCGAAAGGCCTGCGCGACGAACTCAACGAGAAGGCCCCGGCGGCCACGCTCGAGCTGCTCAGGATCGCGCGCTCGAAGGACGGAACCCGCAAGTACCTGTTTCAGACCCGTGATGGACACCGTATCGAGACGGTCATGATCCCGGAGAAGGACCGCCGCACGGTGTGCATCTCGACCCAGATCGGCTGTCCGATGGGCTGCGCGTTCTGCGCCACGGGGCTCCTGGGGATAGAGCGCAACCTGAAGGCGCGCGAGATAGCCGAGCAGGTCTTCGTCGTAGCCCGGGACATCGCCCCCGAGCGCGTCTCGAACGTGGTGGTGATGGGCATGGGCGAGCCGTTCCTCAACTACCGCCAGATGATCCTGGCCCTGAGGGTCCTCAACGATCCGGACGGCTTCAACCTCTCGGCACGCCACATCGCAGCCTCCACCAGCGGGCTCGTGGACAGGATCCGACGCTTCGCCGACGAGCCGGAGCAGTTCCACCTGGCGATCTCGCTGCACACACCCTTCGAGGAGGAGCGCCGCCGGCTCATGCCGGTCGCCTCGCGGCATTCGATCTCCGAGGTGATGTCCGCGGCCCGCTACTACGTCGAGAGGAGCCACCGCAAGCTCTTCTTCGAGTACACCCTGCTCGCCGGCGTCAACGACCAGCCCCGCCACGCCGAGGCACTCGCCACTCTGCTCGACCATCCGCTATATCACCTGAATCTCATTCGTTTCAACTGGACGGATACGGGCTTCAGCGCGACCTCCCGCAAAGGCGCCCGCGAGTTCCTCGAGATGGTGCGTGAGCTCGGGCTCTCGGCCACCCTCCGGCCGAGCCGCGGGGCGGACATCGACGCGGCCTGCGGTCAGCTGGCGGCGAAAGACCTCAGGGGACGGCCGGTCGCCACCACGGGCTGAGCGAGGCACCAACCTGCACGCCGAGCCCACACACGAGCTCGATCCCCGCTCGAGAACCCTCTGGCGTATCAGCGGGGCCCTGATCTCACTCCTCCCGTTGGCCGGGGGTGTGGTTGCGAGCTGGGCCCTGATCGCGCGGGCGGATGTCGTTGCCTGGGTCGCCGCTCTGCCGGTGGTGGCCGTCTGTGGGTTCGCCTTCCTCTCCGTCGCCGTGGTACCGGAACTCCGGTGGAGGAGGTGGAGATATGAGCTCCGCGAGGAAGAGATCGACCTCAAGCGAGGCATCCTGTGGCAGAGACGTACGCTCGTCCCGCTCTCGCGCGTCCAGCACGTGGACACGAAAAGCGGCCCGCTGCAGCGCCGCTTCGGTCTCGCGACCGTGGAGGTCTACACGGCCGCCGGTCCGGAGGAAATCCCGGAGCTCGCCCTGCCGGTGGCCATGGAGGTGCGCGACCGTATCTCCGAGCTGTCCCGCACCGCGGAGAGACTCTGAGAACATGCACCACCTCCACCCGTCAGCCATGCTCTTCGAAGCAGCGCGCCACGTACGGAACTGGATCGGGGTGCTGTTCGGAGGCGGTACGGCGGCGCTGGCAGGTGGGCACCTGCCGGCGCACGTGGTTCTCACCGCCGGGACGCTGGTGCTGCTCTCGGGCTCTGTCGCCTGGGGGTTCCTCTCCTGGAGGGCGACCACCTACGAGGTCTCGGGAGACTCATTCCTGCTGCGCAGGGGGGTGCTGAGCAAAAACGAGATGACCATCCCACTGCAACGGATACAGTCCGTCGACGTGGTGCAGGGCGTGCCGCAGAGGATCCTCGGCGTCGTGGAGGTGCGCGTGGAGACCGCCGGAGGGGGCTCACGCTCCCCCGAAGCCGTCCTTCCGGCTCTGAGCCGGGACGCGGCCGAAGCGCTGCGCAGGGAACTCGAAGGCCCCGGGACGGCGGACGAAGGCAGGCCCCCGGCCAGGATTCTCGCGCGGCTTTCCACCAGAGAGCTGCTGCTGGCCGGGGCCACCTCCGGTCAGATCGGGGTGGCCCTCTCCCTGATCGGTGTGGTCTGGCAGGCTGCGGACAACTTCCTCCCGCAAGACCTGACGCTCCGTCTGGCCGAGAGGTTCGCCCCTCACTCGGCGGTGGGCTGGGCATCGCTGGCACTCGCAGCCGGGCTGCTCGCCTGGCTGCTCTCCATCGGGGGCACGGTCCTGGCCTACACGGGCTTCACCCTCTCAAGGGAGGGTGAGATCCTGCGCATCCGGCGCGGTCTGCTGGAGAGGAACGAGGCGGCGCTCCCCGTCTCCCGCATACAGGCCGTCCGCATCGTCGAGGGCGTCCTGCGCCAGCCCCTCGGCCTGGCGACGCTGCGTGTGGAGAGCGCGGGCTACGGCAAGGACGCGGGCGTCTCGACGACTTTGTTCCCTCTGCTCCCGCGCAGCCGCGCCCACGAGGTGCTCCTCGCCGCCGTACCCGAGTTCGCCGCCGACCCCGCCCTGCGCCGTCCCCCCGACCGGGCGCGGCGCCGCTACGCGATCCGCTCCGCCCTCCCGGCCGCCGCGCTCGCCGCCGCCCTGATCTTCCTGTTCACCACCCTCGCCGACGCCGGGCCCCCGGGCTTCCTCCCGGTGCTCGTCGTCCCGCCGGCCCTCCTCTACGGCCTGCTAAGCCACCGCGACACGGGCTGGGCCATCTCCGGGGACCGGCTCGTCCTGCGTACCCGCCGGCTCTCCCGGACGACCACCATCATCCCCCTGCGCTGCCTGCAGTCGCGCAGCGTGGTACAGAACCCTCTCCAGCGCCGGGCCCGCCTCGCCGGCTTCCGGGTCTCGATCGCCTCCGGCAGGGGCCGGGTGCACACGACCATAACCGACCTCGACGCCGCAAGCGCGCACACCCTGCTGGTGCGAACCGGGAGCCCCGCCTGAGCGACCTCCGGGGTCACGCGGGGATCACGGCCGCCCGGGAACGTCCGCACCGGAGTACACGGAGGCCGGGCGGGGGAGCTCAACGCGCTGGACGGTGCTCTTGTTCTCTTCGTCCTCGCTCACGAGCCAGAGCTCGTCCAGCAGGGCCGACTCCTGTATGTCCCCCACGTGGGAGATGATGAAGACCTGCCCGAAGGTGCGCTTCAGACGATCGAGCGCCAAAAGCACGTTGTTGCGCCGCTCGCCGTCGAGGGATCCGAAGACCTCGTCGAGGACGATGAACCCCGGCGCGTACCCCGAGCTGCGGGCGGAGATCATCTTCGAGAGCGCCACGCGCGCCGCCAGGCTCACTATGTCCGCCTCCCCGCCCGAGAACCTCTCTATCTCGTAGGCGTCCGAGAGCCCGTCGAAGAGCAGGATGCCGTAGTCCTCGTCGAACTCGACCCGCTCGTAGCGCCCGTCGGTGAGCGTGCGGACCATCTCGCTGGTCTCGGCCTGCAGGGCGGGCCGGGCCCGGCCGCCGAGCCGGGCGTAGAAATCCTTGAAGAGCTCGTTCATCCGCCTGAGACGGGCGGCGAGCGCGGCCTGCTCGTCGGCCTCCTTCCGATCTCTCTCGTATCGGGAGATCTCACGCTCCGCCGCCTCGAGCGCGTTCTCCAGGCGCATCCACTCCCGTTCGAGCTCCTGCGCCCTACCCCTCTCCTCCTCGAGGCGCGCCTCGGCGAGCCTCAGCTTCCGCCCGGCGGCGACGTAGGCCTCCTCGTCGAAGCCGAGCTCCTCGATCCGACCCCGCAGCTCTCGCGCCCTCCCCTCGGACTCCTCCACGGCCGCGCGCGCCTCTTCGAGCCTCCGTTCCAGCTCCTCGCGTTCGGCGATGCGCCGCCGCATCGCAACGACGGTCCCCCGGATCTCCTCGAGCCTCGCCCTCTCGCGGGCGAGCCGGTCGCGCTCGGCGGGCTTGTAGGAGACCCCGGCGAGCCCTTCGAGTTCCGACTCGATCCGTTCCGCCTCCGCCCGGTACTCGAGGAAGCGCTCAAGGAGGCCCTCGAGGAGGGCTCGGGAGCCGCGGAAGCGCTCGAGCCACGACACGCGCTCCTCCGCACGTCGAACCTCCCCGGCATCGGGCGGGGGACCGGTGAGCAGGGCGCGCCGTTCCTCGAGCTCGGTGCTCCGGCGTGAGATCTCTTCGAGCCTGCGCTCCAGGGCGGCCGAGAGCTTGAGGTGATCTTCCCGCAGCGAGCGCCAGCGCGCGAGACGCCCCTCGAGCTCCTCCAGCCTCCGGTCACACTCCTGTGCCCTCTCCCTCAGCTCCCCGGCCCGCGCCAGGGTCTCACGAGCCCTCCTCAGGAAGTCCTCCGCCTCGTCCTCCAGCGTGCCGAGCACCTCCTCGTACTCGTCCTCCCCCTCGAAGCCCCGGTGGCAGGTCGGGCACTCTCCCTCCGCCCCGGCCTCCTCGACGATCTCCGCCGCCCGCTTCAGGTTGCGAGCCTGCCGCTCGTCGGCCCGCGCCGAGCCCTCGAGAGAAGAGGCCTCCCGTTCGAGCGCCCCCCGCTCCTCCCGCAGCCTCCCGACGGCCGCCTCCAGATCCTCACCACCGGAGACCTCGCGCAGGCGCTCCTCGAGGGCCGCGAGGCGGGCCCGCTCCTCCGCGGCCGCCGCTTCCATCCCGCGCAGCTCCGCGGCGGCCTCCTCGACCGCGGCGTGCCCATCCGTGAGCTCCTCGAGGTTCCTCAGGTGCTCCGCCGCCGAGCGTGCGGCCTCGGGGACCTCCCGCCGCAGGAGGTCCAGCGCCACCTCGGCCTGCCGGGACGCCTCGGACATCTCCACGAGCTCTCGCCAGCCGGGAACGGGTTCGCCGGGCACGTCGAGGTCTTCGATCAGGGCCGAGATCCGATCGAGGGCCTCCGCGGCCCGCCGGCGGGCGCGGGCGAGATCGCCCCGCAGCTGCTCGCGTCTCTCGGCCTTCCTGCGCGCCTCTTCGAGCCGCGCGAGGTCCTGCTCCACCTCCGGCAGCCGCCCCAGCTCCGGCTCGAGCCGGCGGACCTCGCGCTCCTCCTCCGCGAGCCTGGCCAGCCGGCCCTCCAGGTCCCGCCCCCTCTCCCCGGCCGACTCCCGCTCCGAGAGGGCCGCCTGCAGCGCCGAGGAGAGGCGGGTATGCTCCCGGTAGAGCCCCTCGAGCCGCTCCCGCTCCGAACGGGCGGAGTCGAGCTCTTCCCTGCATCCCTCGAGGCGTCTCGCGGCCCCTTCGCGTGCCTCTTCGAGCTCCTCGCGGCGACGCAGGAGCTCCTCGCGCCGGGAGACGAGCTCCCGGTACGCCCCCTCGTCCAGGCGTCCGGCGAGCACCTCGGCCCGCTGCCGGGCGGCCTTCAAGTCCTCGTTGAGCAGCTCCCGGGCCCGCTCCACCCGGCTTATCCCGAGCAGCCTCGCCACCTCCCGCTGCCGGGCGACGCCGGTGATCCCGGAGAAGAACTCGAGCTCCTTCTGGCGGGCGAAGAAGGTGGCCTCGAAGGCCGGAAGGTCCATCCCGAGCAGGTTCTCCCTCACCCATCGGGTGACCTCCTCCGGTCCCCCGACGAGCTCCTCCCCCGAGGTACCGAGGACGTGGGCTTCCGCCCTTCCGCTCCTCAGCGACCGCTCGACGGTGAACGTGTCGCCGTCGGCGTCCAGCGTCACCCGCACGACGCTCCTGTCCCGCGTGGACCCACCGCTCCAGGGGATGAGCTCGTTCCTGAACCGGTCCCGGCCCGCCCTCGGGCCGAAGAAAGCCCAGAGGATGGCCTCGAAGATCGTGGTCTTCCCCGCGCCGTTGGCCCCGACGACGCCGATGGCCCCCTCGGGAGGCTCGAGTTCGAGCGGCTCGCGGAACTGCTTGTAGTTCTCCAGGTAGAGCCTCTGCAGGATCACGCCGCTCCCCCCCTCTCTTCCTCCCCGGCCCGCTGCAGATACCCGAGCCCACGGCGCAGGAAGTCCTGCGCGAAGCCTTCGTCCATCTCCCCGTTCTCACGCCGGGCGCGCACGAAGCCCTCGAACTCCTCCTCGAGCGGCCCGAAGGTCGCGGAGGCGGGCGCCTCCTCTGCTCCCCCGGCGCCCGGCTCCGCCCCGCTCACCTCGAGGCTGAAGTTCAGGCAGCGCCCCCGCAGCTCGCGCAGGAGGGCCCGGTCCACCTCGCCGCCTATCCCGGACGCGGCTCCGGTCACCTTCAGGCGGACGATCGCCCCGTCCAGCTCCTCCCGCGAGACCCGCTCCCGGATCGCCTCCGTGAGGGCCGCGCCGTCCATCCCGCGGGCGTCTATCGCGGGCAGGTCGATCATGGGGCGGGCCGCGATCGGGACGTGTTCGATCTCGAGCCCGTCCCCGGAGATCTCCACGAGCGCGAAGCCCGGCTCGAAGTCCACCTCGGCGAAGCTGAAGCGCTCGGTCGCCCCGGCGTAGCAGGAGACCTTCCCGTGCCGGCCGAAGCCGTGGTAGTGGCCGAGCGCGACGTAGTCGAAGCCCAAGTCGAGCACGCCCTCCGGCAGGTCGACCTGGCCGAGCTCGTGCCCCTGGATCTCGAGCCCGGGCACGGTGCCGTGGGTGACCAGGATGTTCAGGTCGGCCTCCCCGTCGGGGTTCACCACGAGGTCGCGGTCGGCGACCGCCCCGTGCGGGAGCAGGGTCACGCAGACCGTGGCCCCCCCGGCCTCGAGCCGGACTTTATCCGGCTCGAAGCCGTAGGCGAAGTCCGCCCCGAGCAGGTTGGCGTAGGCCAGCGCCGCCGTCGTCGAGCGCAGGCGGGGGGTCTCGTGGTTGCCGGCGATCCCGACGTAGGGTATGTCCTCCCTCAGGATGCGGTGCGACTCCCGGAGGAAGTCCACGATGACGTGCGTCGCGGGCCGGATGGTGTCGAAGACGTCCCCGGAGTGGACGACGAGGTCCACGTCCCGCTCCAGGATCGCGTCGACGGCCCGGCGGTAGGCGTCGCTGGCGTCGACCTCCCGCTGGTTGCGGTGGGTCTTGGGGCAGAGCTTCGCGTAGCGGCTGTACCCCAGGTGGGTGTCCGAGACGTGGGCTATGCGCACCAGGGTTCAGCCCTCCAGACGGTCTATCCCGCGCAGGATGCGCGAGCCCCTCCCGTCGTATCTGCGGGCCCCGCCCCCGAGCTCCCTCTTCAGGACCCGGTACGGGTCCCCCCGCATCCCGTTGCGAAAAGACGCCCTCACCCTGTTCAGCTCCTCGATCACCTTCTCCTTCGGCACCCCCTCCACCAGCGCCCGCACCTCCGGCAGGGAGGGCGGGGTGTGCCCGAGGCTGCGGATCGTGGCCTGCACCTCCTCGGCTATGTCGAGGTTCCGGGAGCCGAAGATGTCCGTCCCCTGCCGGCCCATCAGAACCGGCGGGCGCGGGAAACGCCCGAAGACGGGAACGGCGTAGTGGGCGTGGCGCAGCAGCAGGCGCCCCTTCTCGAGCGAGAGCAGCTCCTCGCGGGTCGTCTGGGAGAACGAGCGGTAGCTGGCGTTCGTGATCTCCTCGTCCCCGATCCTGCCGTAGAGGCTCGTCGCGGCGTTGCCGACGACCTCGTCGTCGACCTTGCTGCGAAACTGCTGCGCCCCGAAGAGCGTCAGGTTCAGGTGCCGCCCGCGGGCCGAGATATCCACGAGCGTCTCCTTGAGCGGGGAGCTCTTCGCGCCGGAGGGCGCGTACTTGTTGAGCTCGTCGACGAAGATGATCAGCTTGTCCACCCCCAGCTTCCCCTGCTCGGCCATCTCCCAGATACGCCCGATGACGCTGGTGACGATCAGATCCTGCGGCACCCCGGAGAGCTGGGAGATGTCCACCACCCGCATCTCCCTGTCCTCGAAGGGGTCCTCCACCCGCGGCAGCCCGCCGTAGTCGACCCTCCCGTGCACCAGGAGCCCCGCGCACTTGCTCGGCAGGCCGCTGAAACGGTTGTACGCCTTGCGGATCGTCGCGACGTGGTGTCCGTGCCAGGTCGAGACGGTCTTGCCCTCGTCCTCGGCGTCCTGGAAGTAGTCTTCTATCTCGCGCATGAGGCCCTCGTAGTCCGCCATGGTCCTTATATCGCGGGCTTTGAGCTCCTCGACGAAGCCGCGGAACTTGTCGTCGTAATCTGCGGGGTCGAAGATCCTGCCGGCGTAGGGCAGGACGTCCCCGAGCTCCCAGACGATCGGGTAGACGCACCCGCTCTCCGCCGGGGTGTTGCGCAGCGTGTTGAGCTCGCCGGCGGAGACGGAGGCGGCGTCCAGGGTTCCCACCCCACCACGGACCCCGTAGCGCAGCGGGGCGAAGACCCTGAAATTCTCGAAGGGCCTCTCCTCGAGCCCGAGCGCCCGGTACATCCGGCGCTCTTCCTCGCTCAGACCCCCCTGACCGGCCCGCTCGTAGCGGGCGGCGAGGTCCGGGGCGTCCTGCGGGGGCTCGACCGGCTTGTCCAGGAACAGCAGGTCCGCGCCTTTGACGTTGAACATCAGGGCGGCGACCTTCTTGTCGGGGACGTTCTGGAAGATGCTCGCGATGGTGAAGAGGGCGTGGCTGGTCTTGGTGGAAAGCCCGCTCATGCCGGTAATGTTGAGGTGGCCGGCTTCGGGCCCGAGCAGGTAGTCCTCGTCGACGTAGAGGGGGGTGCGCTGCGGGCCCCCGTCGACCTCGTTGCCGTTCTCGTGCAAAAGCAGCGGGATCCTCCTGCCGGAGAAATCCTCCACCCCCAGGGCGAACTCTATCGCCCGGCGGGTGGCGAAGTAGACCGGGCCGCTCCTGACCGGCCGACGGCTCTTCCGGTCCGGATCGCGGTGGCAGGTGTCGAGGACGCGGGCGCACCACACCAGGATCTCGACCCGCTCGGAGAGCGCCTCCAGCGCCGGGTCGCCGTCGTAGGCGTAGAAGTCGTCGAGGAAACTCTCGAGGTCCGAGTAGCGCCGGGGGTCGTCGAGGACGGCGATGGCCGTGGCGTCCTCGCTCTCGGCCGCGACGATGTGCCCGATGTCCAGACGGCGGGCCGCCTCGGTCTCGGCCGTCCAGAAGTAGAACTCGTGGGCCGTGGCCGGGTACTCCTCGCTGGTCACCACGCGACCCACCGGGCCGGATCTCTGGTCTATGAACTCCGGGTGTATCATCCTCGTCCTCCCTCGAGAGCCGCGATCTCGCGTTCGAGCCTGTACCGGGCGCGCCTGCCCTCCTCGAGCAGGGGCTTGAGCAACCGCTCGACGTGGGCGATCGGGTAGATCATCGAGTGCCAGCGGGGGTCGGGTTTTGCGAGCGGGGCCCGCTCGGCGAGCAGCCAGCGGCTCACCTCGTCGAAGACGGCGGTGCTCTTCTCCCCGGAGGGGCTCGGTACGACCGTCTCGACCCGTACCAGCCCGGCGGTGGCGTCCGCCCCCTCCCCGGAGGCGTAGGCCGGGTGCAGCCTGACGTACCAGGAGGCCCGCTCCTCCTCCTCCCTCCCGGCCTCGACCCTCTCCTTCCGCCAGGGGGGTACGAAGGCCGTCGTCCTCATCCCTTCCTCCAGCTCGAGGAGCATCCGCGCCTCCTCCCCGCCGAAGAAGAGCCTCCTGGCCCCCTTGACCAGCCCGGCGGCGTTCGCCACCGGGAGCGGCAGCTGTCCGTCGACCGCGATCCAGCCGTCACCCGTCTCTATCTCGGCCCACCGGCGCAGGAGCTCGGCCTCGAGCGCCCCGCGCAGCGCGTTCGCCCTGCGGTAGGCCCGGCCCTTGAGCGCCGGATAGTCGGCCGGGTCCGTCTCACCGTGCAGCACGGAGTCCACGAGGAGCATCTCCTCCCCCGAGGAGATCGCCCCGGCGTCGGAGTCGACGAGCGGGAGCCCGCTCTCCCGAAGGGTCTCGCCGAGCACCTGGATCCTCTCGTCCCCGCCGCTCACGGGCAGGATCACGGCCCGCAAAACCCGGGGTACGCCCTCCACCGGGAAGCTTCTCAGCCTCCGGCCCTCGCGGCGCGCGATCCCGGCCGCCACCGTGGTCACGACGACCGGCACCGTACCGACCCGCCCGATCTCCTCGGTCCTCTGCACGCCGTCGAGGAAGTACTCGAACCTGCTCGTTTGAGCGGGCTCTCCGGGATAGCGGGCGACGACGGGATCGTGCTCGAAGGCGTCGAGCGCGCGGCTTCCACCTCCTCCGTCGTGCTCCTCCTCGAGACGGAAGCTTTCCCACTCGAGGTTCGCACCTCCGGCGTGGAAGTGCAGCCCGCCCTGCGAAGCCTGCCTGAATGCCTCCCCCAGCAGCCGCGCGAACTTTCCGGCCCCGCTCTCCGCCTGCATGCCCCCAAGTATACGCGGGCCCGGGGCGCGGGACTATCCCTCCACGCCGGGTTCCGGCACGGGGAGTTCGAAGTTGCGGCTCGCGAGCGCGAGCGCCCGGCGGAAACTCCGGCGCTCTTCGGGGATGGCGGAGAGGTGCTCGCGGGCCATTCCGAGCACCTTTTTCGCCTCCGCGCGCCGCTCGTCGTCGTTGGGGATCACCTTCGAGAACTCGTACTCCAGATCCCCCCCGCGGGCGGCGTAGAAGTGGAACGGAAGCTCCCGCTGGCGACCGAGACCCGAGAGCGCCGCATCCCCCGAAACCCGCAGGATGTCGAGGACGGTCGCCGCGGAGAGCACCTCCGCGGCGTCGTGGTAGATGCTGAAGGCTAGCCTCACCACTGGACCGAAGGACGTTCTGTAGAGCTCCAGGCGGCGCACGATGCGCGCCGGCCCCCGGGCCGACTCGATCTGCCCCTCCCCGGCGGCGACGACGACGTGCGCCCGCGGCGGGCGCATCGAGCCGCGGGCGCGGGCACCCACCAGGCGTGCCTGCGGCGCCTCCGCTGCCGCTGCAGCCAGGGTCCGGCGCAGTCGCTCCGGAAGCTCCAGACCCGTCGAAGCCGACGTCCTATCGCTCATCGGCGAAGCGTCGGAAGAAGCGGGTGAAGTACGCCACGGTCTCGAAGTAGTCCTCGAGCCTGACGCACTCGTTGGGGGAGTGGATGCGGCTGCCGGCGAACGCCACGTTGCCGGTCATGACCGTCGGGATGCCGAGCTCGGTGGCGATGAGCGAGGTCGGGCCGCTGCCCCCGATGGTCGGGTAGACGACGGCGTCGTCGCGGCCGCAGTCCTCCCAGGCGGCGACCGAGGTCTTCACGACCGGGGAGTCGACCGGGGTCTTGGCCGGCTCCACGCCGTGCATCTCGACGACCTCCACGTCGTCGAAGCCGTGCTCGTGGAGGTGGCGGCGCAGAAGCTCGACCACGGCCTTCGGGCTCTGTCCGGAGACGAGGCGGAAGTCCATCTTCACGAAGGCCTCTGCGGGGACGATCGTCTTCGAGCCGGGGCCGGTGTAGCCGGACTGGATGCCGGCGATGTTCGCCGTCGGGCGCAGCAGGTACTCCTCGAGCACCTCCCGTCCAGAGAGGTTCCGGTCGAAGGCGGAGACCCCCCAGGACTCCATGAGCGCCCCGCCGTCGAAGGGGATCTTCGCTATCGCCTCACGGTCTTCTTCGGTGGGCTCGTCGGCCATCTCCAGGAAGCCTTCGAGCGTGATCTCGCCGCGCTCGTCCTTTATCGTGCGCAGCACCTGAACCAGCCGCCAGACCGGGTTCGGCGCGATCCCGCCGTACATGCTGTGCAGGTCGTGGGAGGCTCCGCGCGTCCTGAGCTCGACGTAGGCGAGCCCCTTGGTGCCGCAGCAGACGACGGGCCTCCCCCCTTCGTCCTTCGCCCCGCCCTCCCACAGGCAGGCGTCGGCCGAAAGCCTCTGCGCGTTCGACCTCACGAAGCCCCCGAGGTTGGGGCTCCCGACCTCCTCCTCGCCCTCGACCAGGAACTTCACCCGGAAGGGGAGCTCGCCGTAGAGCCTGCGGTAGAGCCTTATGGCCTGGATGCGCGAGAGCACGTCCCCCTTGTCGTCGGCAACCCCGCGGGCGTAGAGGACTCCGTCGCGCACGACCGGGTCGAAGGGGTCGCTCTCCCAGAGCTCCAGCGGCTCCGGCGGCTGCACGTCGTAGTGCCCGTAGGAGAGGAGCGTCCTCTCTCCCTCCCCGAGCTCCGCGTAGACCACGGGGTGACCTCCGGTCTCGAATATCTCCGCTTCCGCCCCGAGGTCCTCCAGCTTCCGCCGGACCCACCCGGCACACTCCCGGAAGCGCTCGCCACCCTGGGCGGAGATCGAAGGTATCCGCAGGAACTCGACCAGCTCCTCGAGGAACCCGTCCCTGGCGTCATCCAGCAGCCGGTTCAGATCGTCCGCCGCCATGCGACCTCCCTCTCGTCGACTCCCCCGAGAGATTAGCACTTCCACCCGGAGGTGCGGTGGTCCGGCAGCATGGTTACTGATATATTTTGAGCGTACAGGATCGTTCTTTTTCGTACCGGAGAGAGGATGCCCCGACACATCGTACACGACCCGAAACGGCCCCACCACCGGGACCCGGACGAGTTCCTCGGCCTCGACCTGGAGAACATGAGCCCGAAAGCCCAGGCCATAACCGGCACGGTGGTCGGCGGTGCCATCCTCGCCGGGGTGGGGTTCTTCCTCGTCTTCCACCCCCAGTTCTTCTGGCTGATCTTCGTCTTCGGGTGGCTCATCTTTCCGGCCATCAGGCTCTTCGCGAGGGGGGTGGCGGGGCTCGCGGACGTCCGGGAGATGCCCTCGGCCAAAGCCGGCAAGGAGAGAGAGCTGCTGCGGGCACTCCAGGCACACGGGGAGCTCACCCCGGCCCAGGCGGCCCTTGAGACCTCGCTCTCCGTCTCAGAGGCGGACAGAATGCTGAAAGAGCTCGCGGAGGGCGGGCACCTGGACGTCCGGGTGCGCGGCGGGGCGCTCTACTACTCGCTCTGGAGCGGGCAAGGGGAGCACCGCGAGGAGGAGATCGAACGCGGCTGAAGGAGCCCGGGGGTGGTTATCGTGGTATCATTCTGGTGCTTGCAAGAGGGGGTTTAACCCGTACCAGAGCGGGGGACAAACAGGCTAGGCTCTATGGAAGAGAGAAAGATTCCGGAAACTCTCGAAGAAGCCTACAGGCTTCGGGACGAAGCCGAGGATCTGGAGACGCGCGAGTTCTACCAGGAGCACGTCTACCGGTTGCGGCGTGAGGAGTACCGCGCGCGGGGGATACGCACCGAGATCTCGTCCCGCCGCCGCGAGCGACAGAGCGCCATCGAGTTCTCGCGCGAGATGTTCTTCATGGAGGTCTCCGAACTTGCAAGCAGACAGGGCCCACAGGTCCAGCATGAGGCGCGTCGCTACGCCTCCAGGCTCGACACCCACGCGTTCCTGAAGCAGCTCGCCTCCCCGAGCTCCAGGGCCGTCGACCTCTATCGCCGCAACTACCTGGAGCTCTTGAAGATGGGCAAACCCCCGGCGGAAGCCTACTACCTCTCCAGGATCATCGGGCTCGCCGGTAACGCGGAGTTTCGGCAGGCGATCGACTCCATTCGCCAGACAGGCTACCCGCGCGGCCGCTTCACCTACGCGCTGGAGCGGGCGGCGATCCAGATCCGGGACCTGCCGGGGGGCATGATCCTGATCCTGCTGACGTTCTTCGCCTCCCTGTTCGCCTTCGTCTGGGCGACGGGCGCGTGGGGTAAGGCGAGCCCGGGGACGATTTTCTTCGTCTCTTTAGGGCTCATCGCAGCCGGGGCGCTGATGCTCGTCTCCGCGGTGTTCATAGTCACCTTCATAAGATCCATAAACAAATGAACTAGCCGCAAACGAGCTCTGGGAGGAAACCGTCCCCGGCATCCTGTAACATACCCTCTGGATTCCGCGGTTTGGAGGGGGGTTCTCCATGGCTGGACGTCCGGCTCTCGCATTCGGTGCGGCATCGGTTCTCGTGCTCATCACCTTCACCTGTTGCGGCCTATCCGCCCACGCAAAGGCGTCCGGAAGTCAGCCCGCTGGGGGATACGTGACCCGGTGCGGCGGCGGCAAGATCTTCCTGAAAGCGAGTGAAATGCGCACCTTCGTGCTCCACAACCGGATCCGACGTCGCCACCACCTCAGACCATTCTGCCTCAACCCGAAACTCGAACGGGCCGCCCGGGCTCATTCCCGAGCCATGATAAGACGCGACTTCTTCGCCCACGGCGACGTCGGCCGGAGGCTGCACCGCTTCGGATACCGCTGGTCCCGCTGTGCGGAGAACATCGCCTGGGGCCAGAAATCCCTGGGATCACCGCACAACATCATGCGCTCATGGATGCACAGCCCACCTCATCGCCAAAACATCCTCGATTCCTACCTGCACGAGGTGGGCGTAGGCACCAGCTCCGGAACCTACAAAAATCACCACCACGTGACGATGTATACCGTGGACTTCGGTACGAGATCACCCCGCCGGTAAAACCCTGAAGCCGCCCGCTCACAACAGGAGGTCATCCCTCCCCGCCCAACCACATAATATTGAGTAATGTTAAGAAAAGCTAAGCTGATGTTCTGTTTATGGTTGACAGGCTGAGTTCAGCGTGAAAAAATTCATTTCTGTCAGGGAAGGTCCTCGAGACAGGAGGTAGAGGATTTGAAGAAGGTAATGCTGTTGGCCGCGATGCTGGCGATGGTGCTGGCTGTGGCCGCCCCGGCCTTCGCGCAGGCTGTCGGGGCGAACACCCAGAGCGGCGGCGCCACCGGCGTGCAGAGCGGCAACAACGACGTGCAGTGCGTGCAGAACGCCGTGCAGCAGGAGGCTGGCAAGGCGCAGTACAACCAGTACGGCAACAACTACAACATCCAGCAGATAGCGCAGACGTGTGACATAAGCGTCACTCAGGTACAGAGCATCATAAGCTCTGTGAGCAGCTCTGCTCCTGCCAGCAGCACGCCGGCCAGCTCCCAGTACTCCAGCAGCAGCGGGGCTTCCTCCTCTGCTGCGGCTGCGACCAGCGTGCTTCCGAACACCGGTGGTGCTTCGGTGGTTGCGCTCGGTGCTGGTGCGCTCCTGGTTGGTGGTGGTCTCGTCGCCCGCAGGATGCTGAGGTAGCAGCCGGCGGCGTAGAGATCGACTTCTCTCTGATGAAGGCGGGCCCTGCGAGGGCCCGTCTTCTTGTATTTGTTCTTGTATTTGGGCAATGGGATGGATATCCTCTGTGCGGTGAGAGCGTTTGAGCCGAGTGATTCTGAGAGTCTCTGCCGGGATCCTGGTGGGCGTGCTGTTCGTGCTCGCCATCTTGATAAGGCTCTCCGACCACTACATAAGCGAGGAGCAGCGCCTGGTTGCCGCGGGGGATCACCGGGGGGCCGAGCAGAGCATAAGGAAGGCTGCCCTGCTCGACCCCTTCAGTCCGGAGCCGATGGAGCTGCAGGCTTACCTCGAGCAGTCACGGGGCGACAATCAGGCCGCCGCGCAGGCGTTGAGAGAGGCCATAGCGCGCGACCCCAACAACTTCGTGCCCTATCTCCTGCTCGGTAACCTGCAGGCATCGAGGCTCAACGATCTCCGGGACGCGGAGAGGTCGTACAGGGAGGCGCTCAGGCTCAACCCGCACGCCACGGTAGCGAGCAACGCGCTAGCACAGGTGCTGCTGCGGGAGAACAGGCTCAAGGCCGCCGGTCGGATCTACCAGCGGCTCGCTGACGACCACAAGATCACCATCGAAGGTCTCTACGACCTCGGCAGGATCTACGTGCGTACCGGGAAGCCGGAAGAGGGTCTGAAGTATATACGCCAGGCCGGCTACCGGCTGAAGAACGCCATGAAGGGCACCCGGGGAACCGAGAGAGCCCAGCTCGAGGAGCTCCGAAAGTCGATGGAGCTGGCGATGGCCGACGCGCTCGTGGTCGAGGGCAGGTTCGGCAGAGCCAGGCATCTGCTGCAGTACAGCAGCGCAGACCAGGCACCGGCCATACTGCGGCTGCTCAACACAGACCCCGAAGGATACCGCAAGCAGGTGGAGAACAGTGCCATCTACTGAGTCACCGGCGCGTGCCTCGGGCGCCTCCTCACCCGGGCCGGGAGCAAGGGTCCTGTTTCAGGGGCGTGGTGCTCGTGGCAGAGTCCCCACTCTTCACTATCGCCGGTACCGTGTACGGTCTGCTGAGGGGTGTGGGACACATGGCGGCGTTGATACGGGTGAGCCCCAGAGCGGGTACCGGGGAGAAGGAGAGCTCCCGCGCCTTCCTGCAGGAGGTGATCGGGGCCGTGGGCAAGGACCGCATCCTTCGACTCGCACGCGTGAGAGCCGGGGAGATTTCGAAGCTGGGCTGGGGGAAGCCGGTTGGCACCCCCCAGGCCCCGGGGTCCGCGTCGTACGCCAGCCCGGTACGCCCTCCGGTGGTCCGGGGAAGAGGGCTTTCGGGTGGACATCCAGAGGCGCCGTCTCCAGGCTTGCCACCAGCGCGGCGAAGCTCCCGGTCTGGCGCCGTCGGGGTGGTGGGAGGACGGAGTGGGCGATCGAGACGCCTTCGGGGCGCCGGCCCTGGGTATGCACCGGGGTATCCGGAGGGACGGAAGATCGGGCGATGACGCACTGCGGGGACCCGGCTCCATCTGGCCGCGGGGCGTCTCTTCGTTGCCCGCACACTACGAACGCGCCGTCGATGGATTTCTGCCAGAGAAGAGAGGGGGTCGGGTGGTAGCCGTGACGGCCCTGGAGAGGAGGGCCGGGAGGTCCACCACCTGTCTCGGGCTGGCGCAGGCCGCCTGCATACTGGGGGGCAGGCCTGAGGTGGTGGACTGCCACTTTGAGCGCCCACACCTGCACCTGATGCTCGAAGAACCCAACTTCGTCCGGCTCTCCACCGGGCCGCACAGACAGGCCCCGCCACAGGAATACGGGTGTGAGATCTCACCGGGACTGTTCGCCACGCCGGCAGAAACGAGAATCGAGGATGGGAAAGGGGCAGGTCGGGCGCGGGCATTCGGGCCAGCCGTACGCGCGCTGCATGGGTCATACCCCCCAGTGCTGCTCGACGCCCCGCTCGCCGATAGTCTCCGCCACCGCGAGACGCTCCACGTGTCCTCCGACGGCGCCCTGATCGCGGCCCGACACCACCGGTCCTCGCAACGGGAGCTGACAGATGCGGTGCAAGCCCCGGGCGAGTCCGGAATCGAGATGCCCGGGATCACCTTCAACCGATGTCCCGCCGGGCTGGAGGAGGGATGAGCAGGGATCACACGGTGCAGGAGGGCTACCCGACACCCACCAAGGACAAGGGAGCCGGGCGTTCCCTCGCCGCCTACAGGGCGTTCATACTCGACGTTCTGCTCGCGGTGACCTGCTACGGCATGATAAGGGAAGGCCTCTACACCGAGCAGCTCTGGCTGCCGGTTGCGGCGGGCATCTTCGCGCTACTGTTCGTGACGCTCTTCGTGGGGCGCTACCTCGAGGGGATAACCGGTCCCGGGTGGGTCCTCACAGCCCTTCTGGCGGTGCTGGCGGGTGTCAAGGGAGTCTCGCTGCTGTGGACGGCCAGCGACATACTGACGGTCGAGGAGACGATGCGTTCCTCGATGTACCTGGCAACCTTCCTGCTCTCGTCGGGCGCGCTCTGTCGCCGCTGGCAGCCCGGCATCTTCACGGACCTCGTGGTGCTTGCGGTGCTCCCCGTCTGCATCTACGGGCTCCTGCAGAAGGCCGAGCCGATAAGATACCCTGTAACCTCGATCGGCGGCGTCCGGGTGGACTCCACGCTCGGCTACGCCAACACCACCGCCATCGTGATGGCGATGGCGGTGCTGCTCATCCTGGCCCGGATGAGCCAGGTGAGAAACGCGCTGTTGCGTGGTCTGTACGCGGTCTTCGCCCTGGCCTATCTCACCACGCTCTACCTCACCGTCTCGCGCGGTGGGCTGGGTTCGATGGTGATAGGGGTGGTGGTGCTGCTGGCACTCACCGGCCGCAGGCTCGGCACGCTGGTCAACCTGGTGCTCCTGGCGGTCCCGGGGCTGTGGCTAGTCCGGCAGATCAACCACACCCGGGGACTCATGGAGAACGTCCCGGACCCGCAGAAGCTCGCCGCGGCCGGGGCGTTCCGCACCGACCTCGCGCTGGCGCTCGTCGCGGCGTTCGTGCTGCAGCTGCTGTATGCGCTCCTGGCGAACCGATACTCGCCCGGCGCCAGGGTTCGGCGCCTCATCGGGGCGGCGGTGGTCTGCTGCGCCCTGCTTGGGCTCCTGGTCGGGGCGGGGGTGCTGGTCGAGCAGCATGGCGGCCCGGTGGCCACCTACCAGGCCCTCGTCAACAACCCCGACTCGACCAGGAACGTCAGCGACCGGCTGACCTCGGCGAGCATAGGGTTCAGGAAGGACTACTGGGAGGTTGCCTGGCAGGAGTGGAAGGCTCACCCGCTTACGGGATCGGGGGCCGGCACCTTCCAGTACACCTGGCTCAAACACCGCCCGGACTACCAGGGGGTCAAACAGGTGCACAACCTCTACCTGGAGCAGGGGACGGAGACCGGGCTCTTCGCCTTCCTCGCGATCGTGGGCTTCGCGGTGTACCTCGTCTTCCACACGGTGCGGCAGACGCTGCGGGCGGACCCGGCGGGCGAGCGGAGGCTGCTCCTGGCCGGGATGTCCTCCGCGATCGTCGCCTACCTGGTCTCTTCGGCGTTCGAGTGGCACTGGTACATCCCCTCCTCCACCCTGCTCTTCTTCACGCTGGCCGGGGTGGCGGTGAAGCTGGCCTCCATGCGTGAGTGGGACCCCGGTGAGGAAGAACCCTGAGGAAAGAGGCCTGGTGCGGGCCGCCCGGCTGGCAGAACGGGCTCTCTCCGGACTCTACGTCGACGTGGGAGGCGGCGAGGAAGACTCCGTCTTCCTCGCCGGGAGCGGACGCAGCGGCACAACCTGGCTCGCGGAGGCGCTGTGCGCCCGCGGCGGCTGCAGGCTCGTCTTCGAGCCCTTCTTCCCCGGGCGGGTCGGGATCGTCCACCATTTCTCGAGCAGGCAGTACCTGCGCCCCGGCGACATCCGACCGGAGTACCTGGAGCCCGCGCGGGCCATCGTCACAGGAGGCGTCCGCGACCGGTGGATCGACCGATTCCACAAGAGCTTTGTCGCCCGCCGCCGCGTGATAAAGGATATCCGGGCGAATCTGCTCTTGGGCTGGCTGCACCACAACTTTCCGGAGATGCCGCTCATCCTCGTCATCCGCCACCCCTGTGCGGTTGCTGCCTCGCGGCTCTCCCTGGGCTGGCGCGCCAATCTCGAAGAGGTGCTCTCGCAGCAAGAGCTGCTGGAGGACTTCCTCTGGCCGTTCGAGCGTGAGATACGCCGCGCCGGGACTCCCTTCGAGCGGCATGTCTTCCTCTGGTGCGTAGACAACTACGTACCGCTCGTGCAGTTCGGCCCGGACGAGCTGCAGGTGGTCTTCTACGAGGAGCTCCTCTCCGACCCTGAGAACGCCCTCGCGCGCCTCTTCCGCGCGCTGGGGGAGGAGCGGCCCCCCGACAGAGTATTGCGGAGTCTGCGGAGGCCCTCGGCGACGAGATTCCCGGTGGGGGCAGGAAAGGTGAGGGTGAGTGCGGCGGAGTTCGGGCGGGCCGCGCGTATACTCTCGCTCTTCGGGCTCGCGGGCATCTACGACGAGGCCGGCAGGCCCGACAGGGCCGAACTGGTACGTTTCATGCAGGGCGAGGTGACCTTCCGCCGTGCAGGGGCGAAATAGGAAAAACGAGGGCGGAGGGGGTCTCCCGGGCGTGGTCCTGCTCGCGGGAGTCCGGTGGGACTTCCTCTGGCAACGCCATCATGAGCTCGCCGTTCGCTTCGCCCGGGCCGGCTACCGGACGGTCTTCGTCGAGACGACGGGCTTCTCGCGCCCGCGCCCGGACGCCCGGGCACTCGCGAGGAGGTTTCTCGGTCTCAGGAGAGGATCATCCAAAGAACCCGCCCTCACCGTACACGCTCCGCGCACCCTCCCGCCGACGAACCCCATCTTCAGGGCCGCCGACCGGCTCCTCCTCGCCCCCCGGCTCGCGGAGAACCTGCGCGCCGTGTCCGGCCCCTCCCCTATCGTCATCGCCTACCTGCCGACCTGGACCACGCTGTACCTCGCCTCGAGACTCTCTCCCGGGCTTCTGGTATACGACCTCTGCGACGACTACGCGGCCTTCCCCGGGACCCCTCCAGGGGTCGAAGAGAGCGAGCGGGAGCTGCTCGGGCGCTCGGATCTCGTGCTGTGCACCTCCGAAGTTCTGCTGCAGAAGGCGCGGAGGGTGAGGCCGGATGCCGTCCTCTGCGGCCCGGCGGTCGACTGCGGACGCTTCGCGTCCCTGAGGAGGGCGGAGCCCGTCCGTCGGGTGCGCACCGTATGCTTCTTCGGGGACATCGCCGCCCACCGGCTGGATCTGGGGGTGCTGGAGGAAGTCGTGAGGTCTGGGTTCGTCTTCAGGCTCATCGGCAGGATGGACCGGTGCTCTCGACGCCTGCTGCGAATCCCCGGCATCGACTACCGGGGAGAGGTCTCCTACGAGGAGCTTCCCAGGGTCCTGCGGGGGGTGGACGCCTTCGTCCTGCCCTACCGTTCGGGGAGGCTCACCCGTGCCATCTTTCCGGCCAAGACCTACGAGTGCCTGGCCACCGGGCTCCCCGTCGTCGCCTCCCCGCTGCCCGCCTTCGCGGGCCTGGAAGACGCCGTCTATCTAGCGCGCGATCCCCGGGAGTTCATCGGGACGCTGCGCAGCCTCGGCAGCCTGGAGACGCTCCAGAAAGCACGGAGGAGAATATCTCTCGCCGAAGAGAACTCCTGGGAGGCGCGATTCTCCCAGATCGAGGGGTTGCTGTGGGAGCAGATACGAAGGAGAGGGTAGACATACTCGGCGTAGGCGTCGACCCACTCGAGGTCGGCGAGCTGCACAGAAGGCTCGCGCGTGCCGTCCGTCGGGGAGAGCACGCGCTCTTTCTCAACGTCAACGCCCACGCTTTGAACCTGCTCTATGAGGATGAGGAGCTCAGGAGTTTCTTCGGCCGGGCGCAGGTAGTCTTCTGCGACGGGGCCGGGGTGATGCTCGCGGCCCGCCTCCTCGGGAGGCGCATACCGGAGAGGATCACCTACGCCGATTGGATCTGGCGTCTCGCCTCCCTCGCCACCGCCGAGGGGTTCACACTCTACTTCCTCGGAGGACGGCCCGGGGTCGCCGACGAAGCCGCCCGCAACCTGCGCCGCCTGAACCCGGGCCTCGAGGTCCGCGGCACCCATCACGGCCACTTCGACCACCGCAGCGGCAGCCCGCAGAACGAAGCCGTGATAAAGCAGATAAACGCCGCATCCCCGGACATCCTGCTCGTCGGGATGGGGATGCCGCTGCAGGAGCGCTGGCTGATGGAGAACTGGGAACGCATCGACGCCCGGGTCGCCCTCACCGGCGGGGCGGTCTTCGACTACGCCTCCGGGCGGCTGCGTCGGGGGCCGAGGCTGCTGACGGACAACGGCCTCGAGTGGCTCGCCCGGCTCTTCATCGAGCCCCGCCGCCTCTGGCGGCGTTACCTGATCGGCAACCCCCTCTTCCTCTGGCGGGTGCTCGGCCAGAGGTGGCGTGGACACACGCACGGGGGATAGTGTAGACTTGTTGCATGAGGGGGGAGGTGAACCATGGCAGCCTCAAGGCGGGTTTGCTCGTCTTGCTCTCCGTCGTGGCGTTGCTGATCTGCGGGGCCACGGCCCGGGCGGACACCCGCCCGTACATACATTTCGACCGCTTCGACACCCACCGCACCCTCTCAGCGGGCAAACGGGACGAGATCGTGATCTCCAGGAACACCGGTGGCGTCCCGGAACTCCGGCTCGGCGCCCACCCGCACCGGGGCACGGACAGGGACGGCACGTACAACGGCGGCACTTTCTACTGGGGCTCGATCCTCTCCCCCGTCCATCAGCCCGGCATCGCCTTCGACACCCTCAACCCCTCGTGGAACGCTTCGACACCCCAGGGCACCTGGATCGAACTCGACGTACGGGTGCGCTCGGGAGGGGGCTGGACGCGCTGGTTCGACCTCGGCATCTGGGCGAAGGACACCGGCACGATAGAGCGCCACAGCGTCGACGGGCAGAAGACCGCCCGCTGGCAGGTGGCGACCGACACCCTGCAGAGCCGCGGGCGCGTCTTCGCCGGAGCCTACCAGTACCGCCTGAAGCTCTTCACCGCGAAGAAAGGGCTCTCGCCGAGGGTACGCGCGCTGTTTTTCACCGCCTCGAACTCGTACCACAACGGTGAACCGCTCGGCGTGGGTCCCGACCGGAGCATATGGGGGAAGAACCTTGCCGTTCCGCCCCGCTCGCAGATGGTCTACCCAGACGGTGGCGAGGTGTGGTGCTCCCCGACCTCGCTCTCGATGGTGATGGCATACTGGGCGAGGAAGACCGGCAGGGAGGCGCTCGACCAGCCGGTCCCGAGGGTAGCCCGCGGCACCTACGACCACGTCTACGGCGGCACCGGCAACTGGCCGTTCAACACCGCCTACGCCGCCGCCTACGGGCTCGTGGGCTCGGTCAACCGCTTCTCCTCGCTCGGCCAGGCGGAGCGCTTCATCAGCGCGGGGATCCCGCTCGTCGCTAGCGTCGCCTGGCACAGGGGCGAACTCGACGGCGCCCCCATCCCCTCGACGGAGGGTCACCTGCTCGTGATCCGGGGCTTCACCCGCTCCGGGGACGTCATCGTCAACGACCCGGCGGCGAAGAGCGACGCGGGAGTGGAGCGGGTCTACAAGAGGGACCAGTTCCGCAAGGTGTGGTTCGAGACCGGCTCGGGTGGGATAGCCTACCTGGTCTATCCCAGGGGCTACAAACTCCCCCCTCGTATCTACGCCCGGGGTAGCTGGTAGCCCGCCGAGTCCCTCTTCCCGAGGGGTTATACTCCGGAGGGGTGCGATGAGAAAGGCGATCGGGAACCTGCTGAGCCTCGGGATGCTGCGACGTCCGGCCAGCGTCTTGGTGCTGATCCTGATCGACGCCGGGTCCCTGTGCGCCGGCCTCTTCCTCGCCTCGGACTCGCTGCACCTCGCCCCGGTACTTCTGAGCGTGCTCATCCCGATCTTCTCCTGCTGCGGGATGTACGGTCGCGCCGCCAGGAGGCGTAGCCCCGGTGCGCTCGGGGGGGCGCCCCTCCTCTGGGGTGTCCTTGTGGTCGCCGGGGCACGCTTCTACCCGGAGAGCGGGCTCTCGGGAGAGGCTGCTGCGGCGGTGGTGATCCTGTTCGCCCTGTTCTGCATCCCGCTGCGCCTCTCCTACGAGCGAGGCCTCGACATGATCTATCGCCGCGGTATAGGTCTCATCCCGACTCTCATAGTCGGAGACGAGAACGGTCGCGAGAGGTTGCGTCGCCTGCTCGATTTCGCCCCCGGAGCCTACACCCCCGTCGGCGAGGCGGGTCTCACGCCTCAGGGACGTGTGGACATCGACGAGCTGCGCCGCGCCCTGGAGGAGAGCGGGGCGAAGCTCGTACTCCTGGCAGGCGCCGAACGCCTGCCGGACGACAACCTGCTCGACACCCTGAGATCGGTAAGGCTGCGCGGAGTCCAGATGAGGGTGGTTCCGGGAGCATTGGGTCTGATGCGCCTGCGGCCCTTGGTCTCCCAGAGCATGGGCGTACCGGTGTTCGACGTGCGCTACCCTCAGCTGGACAACTTCCAGCGGACGCTCAAGCGCACGCTGGACCTTACGCTCTCCGCCACCGGGCTGATCGTGCTTCTGCCCCTCTTCGCTCTCATCGCGCTAGCCATCAAGCTGGACTCTCCCGGCCCGGTCCTTTTCCGACAGGAGAGGGTCGGAGCAGACGAGAAGATCTTCACATGCTACATGTTCCGATCAATGTACGAAGGTGCCGAAGAGCAGCAGGAGGAGCTCGAGGAGGCCAACGAAGCCGACGGCATCCTCTTCAAGATAAGGGACGACCCCCGGGTCACCCGCGTGGGCCGGTTCCTGCGGCGCTGGAGCATAGACGAGCTGCCGCAGCTCTGGAACGTCCTCAAGGGAGAGATGAGCCTGGTCGGCCCCCGGCCCCTGCCCCTCAGGGACCACGGACGTACACGAGAGGCGCACAAAAAACGCCTCGCGGTCATGCCCGGGATGACCGGATACTGGCAGATAAACGGCCGCGAGAGCCTCTCTTTCGAAGAGATGGTCCGCCTCGATCTCCACTACATAGAGAACTGGTCCCTCTCGTTCGACATCAAGATCATCATACTCACCATCGGGGCCGTGCTCCGTCGCAAGGGCGCCTACTAGCTCCCGAAGCGGAGAGCGTTATCGTGCTCGGATATTGTCCTCCATGCAGGTTAATATATTTACTATAGAATACGCTGCGGCCTCTGAGAGCTGGTTTTGCACGAAGAGGAAGGGATCTTGGACCGTACGATCACCCGCAAGAGCTTTCTCAAGGCCGCCGGGGCCGGTGCGGCGGGGGCTGCGCTCTTCGGCAGCTCGGTTGCTGCCGGCGCCAGGTACAAAAGCTATCTTCCGGAGGGCGGCTCCAGGATGAACGTCATCCTCGTGATAATAGACAGCCTCCGGCGCGACCACGTGGGGGCCTACGGCAACCGCTGGATAAAGACCCCCAACCTCGACGCGCTGGCGAAGGAGAGCCTGGTCTTCAGCCGTCCCTACCCGGAGTCTCTTCCGACTATCTGCGCGAGGCGGGCGATACACACCGGCACGCGCACCTGGCCCTTCCGCGACTGGCACCCGGTCAGGGGCGAGGGGTACATGCCGTGGGGCTGGGAGCCCATCCCCGACGGGCAGACAACCCTCGCTGAAGTACTCAAGCAGAACGGGTTCGTGAACGCCCTGATCTCGGACACCGACCACCTCTTCAAGCCCTTCTACAACTTCCACCAGGGCTTCGACGTCTTCGAGTGGGTGCGGGGTCAGGAGAAGGATCGCTACAAGCCCGCCTGGACGGTCTCCAGACAGGAGATGAGCAAGTACCTGCTAAAAGGGAACAAGTTCCGGGTCCACGACACCATCCAGCAATTTCTGGCAAACACCGCCGCCCACCGGGACGAGACCGATTGGTTTGCGGCCAAGGTGTTCGGCGGGGCGGCGGACCTGCTCGAGGGCCTGCGGGAGAAGCAGCCCTTCTTCCTCGTCGTGGACAACTACGACCCGCACGAACCCTGGGCGCCGCCGAAGGAGTACGTCGATCTCTACGACGACTCCTACCATGGCCCGGAGCCAATAGAACCGGACTACGCCCCAAGCGACTATCTGACCGAGGCGGAGCTCAAGAGGATGCGCGCACTCTACTCCGGTGAGACCAGCCACGTAGACAGGTGGCTCGGACACTTCCTGAACAAGGCGGACGATCTCGGGGTGCTCGACAACTCGCTCCTGATCCTGCTCTCCGATCACGGGCACTGCCTGGGGGAGCATGGTTACGTCGGCAAACCCTACAACGCCCTCTATCCTGAGCTCACCGATACCGTCTTCCTGATCCGCCACCCCGAAGGCAGGGGAAGGGGCAGGAAGAGCGACTACTACGCTTCGACCCACGACGTCGCCCCCACCATCCTCTCGGCGGTTGACGTGGCGGTTCCGGGGCAGATGCAGGGCACAGACCTCTCACCCATCCTCGAGGGCAGGGAGCCCAAACAGAAGCGAGACCACTTCACGCTCGGCTACGACGCCTACGTCTGGGCCCGCGATGAGCGGTACCTGATCCATGGCCGCTACGACGGTACCCAGATGCAGCTCTACGACGTGAAAGAAGACCCGGAGCAGAGGCACAACCTGGCGGGCAGACACCCGGACATCGTCCGCCGCATGTTCCATGACTACGTGCTCAAAGACGCCGGTGGCCCCCTGCCACATTACGCCTAGAATGGTGGCGACATCCCGGGCGAGCCGGCGTGGAAAGGAGGAGCATTTGGCCGGGAAATCTATATCCTCTGTGCTGCGTACGCTCTCCGTAGCCTGTCTCGTCGGCGGAATCCTCTGGGCACTCTCCCCCCTGGGCGTCCATCTCTCGGAGATCAAGTTCAAGAGCCCGAACTTCTTCTGGAAGCTATTCCCTTCGGCCCCGCTGATGCTCGCCTTGGGACTCGTGGGGCTTCACTTCTGGCAGCGGGGACGCGGCGGCTGGCTGGAGCGGTTCGCCCTGCTATTAGCCCTGTCAGGCATCGTGCTCGTCGTCGCGGGGAACGTGGTCCAGTTCTGGCTGGGGCTGGACAACGTCTATCTCACGGCCGCCCCCGGCTACCGCACTTTCCGGGTGGGGCTGTTCGCACTGGCCGCAGGCACCATCCTCTTCGGGTTCGTCTCGGCTTCGGCGAGGAAGCTACCTCTGTGGGGAGCTCTCCCCCTCACCATAGGTTCGTGGGCCGGGCTGATCGCTTTTTCTGAGAACCTGGGGGGGCTCGGAGCCGCGCTCTGGATCCTCTTCGGTATGGGCTGGGCGTGGATGGGGTTCGCCGCCTTCTGTGAGATGGTGGCCGATCTGTGGCGTGGAAGGACGAGACAGAGCGGCCGGAAATCTCCCTCTCCCGGCGGAGAATCTCTATAATCTCGCGCTAATGGACTCTCGCAGACAAAACGGGACCGAAAACGAAGCCAGCTCTCCCACGGAGGGTGGGATGGCACCCGGGGTCACCCCCACCGGCAAGGACGACACCTACATTGCGCGGGTCGCGCGGGGCGCCGGGATCAGCACGCTCGGACAGGGTGTGGGACGCCTGCTCGGGTTCGTCACCCAGATCGCCATCTCCAGGCTCTTCGGCGCCGAGATCTACGGCTTCTACTCCTCCGGGGTGGCGGTGGTGACCGGTGCCCAGACCGTCTCCCGCTTCGGCATGGAGAACAGCGTGGTGCGCTACGTCGCCCACCATCGGGCCAAGGGGGACAGGGAGCGGGTGAAGGGCACGATCGTGCAGACGATATTCATCACGCTGATCATAAGCCTGCTGCTCGGGGCGGCTCTGTTCTTCACGGCGGACTTCGTCGCCACCCACCTCCCGAACAGCAGCCCGAAGATGGCCACGGTCCTGCGAGCGTTCGCGTTCGTGTTGCCGTTTTTCGTGTTCATGAGCATGGTCGTCTGGGCCACCCAGGGTTTCCAGACTGTCACCTACGCCGCCTACATCCAGCAGTTCATAAGGCCTGCGCTCTTCCTGGTGCTGCTCGGGTTCTTCTACCTGTTCGGGAAAAGCGTGACCAGTGTCATAGCCGCCTACGGCACCGCGATGCTGCTGGCCGGTCTAGTCGGGATGTACTTCCTGCGGCGGCTCTTCCCGCCGCTCTTCGATCGCCGCGTGCCATCGAAGATGGAGACCCGTGAGCTCTTCAAGGTCTCGATCCCGCTAAGCATTGCCAACGGTGCACGCTATCTGGACAACCAGTCGGCCGTTCTGATCCTCACAGCTTTCGCCGCCGGCGCCCCGGTCGGTATCTTCAACGCCGCCGCCCGAACCGCCACCCTCTCGACGATCGTGCGCTTCGCCTTTTCAGGCATCTTCTCTCCGATCATCTCCAGCTTCTACGCAAGAGGCGAGCTCGATCAGCTCGGCCGGCTCTACAAGGACGTATCGCGCTGGATCTTCATCGGGGCCTTCCCCATCTTCCTGGTCATCGCGGTGCTCGGGCACGACATCCTCGCGGTCTTCGGCAGGGACTTCGTCAGGGGGGAGAGCGCGCTCTGGATCGTCGCTGTGGCCCAGCTCTTCAGCGCCTCGGTCGGGACAACGCCGCGCATGCTCGCGATGACCGGGCGCCAGAACATCGAGATGATCGCGACCACCTCCGCCGCCATCCTCGGCGTGATCGTGAGCCTGCTGCTCGTCCCGCACTTCGGGATAATCGGGGCGGCCATCGGAATGGCGGCGGCGATCGTCGCGGAGAACGCGGGGACGATGGGTGCGGTCAAGTGGAAGATAGGCTTCTGGCCTTACAGCCCGGAGTGGATAAAGCCGCTCGTTGCGGGCGTGGTGGCGGCGCTCGCGACCTACTTACTCGGCCTCTTCTTCCCGGTTCACACCCCGATCGTGCGGGTGGCCGCCCTGGGCGTCTTCCTGGGGCTGGTCTTCCTCGCCGTCCTGCTTCTCCTCGGCCTCTCGGAGACAGACCGCGAGTTCCTGCGCACCTTCTGGAACGTCGCCCGCAGGTACCTCCCGCGGAGGCTGGGGCGTGGTTAAGGTCCTCTACGTCGTAGGCCTCGGGCGCAGCGGGAGCACGATCCTCTCGAACTCCCTGGGGCAGATCGAGGGGTTCTTCTCGGCTGGCGAGCTGAACTTCCTCTGGCGGCACAACGTGCTGGAGAACCGCCTGTGCGGCTGCGGGAGGCCGTTCCACGAATGCGCCACCTGGCAGGAGATCATGCGGCGCGCCTTCGGCAGCCCGGACGAAGACTTCGCCCGCGAGATGATCCGGCTACAGCGGGCCGGCACCCGCACCCGCCACATCCCGCTCATGCTGGCCCCCGGAGGGTGGAGGCAGATGGAAGGCCGCATCGGGAAGCTACTCGTCTCCTACGGCAGGCTCTACGCGGCCATCGGCAAAGTCACCGGCAGCCGGGTGGTCGTGGACTCATCGAAGGAGCCCGCACACGGTTACGCTATGTCCCACGCCCCGGGCGTCGAGTTCTACACGCTGCACCTCGTCCGCGACCCCAGGGCCGCCGCCTACTCCTGGCAGAAGAAGAAGCGCCAGCCCGACACTGAGAACCGGGAGTACATGTTCAGCTCCCCTCCGGCACGCAGCGCCGTCATGTGGAACGCCTGGAACGCCGCCGCAGAAGCCCTCTGGCGGAAGACCCCGGATAGATACCTCCGCCTGCGCTACGAGGACTTCGTCTCGAACCCGCGTGTGAGCTTCGAGCGCATCCTGAAGCTGGTGGGCGAGGAGGACGCCCGCATCCCGCTGACCGGAGAGCGCGGGGTCGAGCTCGGTGTGAGCCACACCGTCTCTGGCAACCCCAACCGCTTCGAGACAGGAACGGTCGAGCTGCGGGAGGACCGCCGCTGGCAGAAGGAGATGTCCCCCCGCGACCGCGCGCTCGTCACCGCGCTCACCGCGCCGCTGCTTTCGCGCTACGGCTACGCTCTGAGTCCCTCTACTCGGGCTCTCTGAGCACGCTCCTCGCGCCGAAGGCTGCTACGCTCGCGGTGCCGGCGATTCCTACCACGACCGCAACGCCAGCTACGATACCGATGTCGTGCCAGGGCATCGGGACCCCGGAGAAGAAGCCTATGATCAGGGCGCAGATCAGGAGCCCGACGCCGAAGCTCAGGGCGACGACCGCAGCGTAGGGTGCGGCGAAGAGCCAAGCCTCTATCGCCGTGAGCCTGCCCGGCACGACGCCCAGATTCAAGAGGAGGCGGTGGTGCCTGCGCGCGGCCAGGAGGCGATCCACGAGTGAGATCAGGCACCCGACGGTCAGGACGATAGCTGCGGCTACGACACCACCGACGACCCACGGGACGAGCGGGGACTGGCTCATCTGGGTCGATAGTGCGCTGTACACGAAAGGTGCAGGAAGCGTCCGCATGGCAGCGGTCCGCACGCGTTCTTCGAGAACCTTCAGCGGAGCGTCACCGAGCACGAGGGCACTCCCGCTATCTGCGATCTCATCCTGGGGCGCTAGCCGCACCCTCATGTAGACTCCACCCAACGCCTCTTTGACCCTCTGTCTCATCCCAACTGGCAGCCGGTACGGCACTTTGGGATCGCAAGGCGGAGCATCGGCAAAGTAACGAACAACATCGCGGCAGGTAGCACCGATGGTAAGCGTGGAGTCACTCGTGCGCGCGGGAACTACGAGTCCGGTTCCTAAAGCGTCTGCGAACCGGTTGAGGTCATCCGGATGGGGATCCAACCAGCTAACGGTTACGGCTTGTGGACCTGCTGCTAGCGGACCGGGAGATGGCTCGACGTAGCGGACCAGCGCGAGGTACCCGCTACCGACGAGCGCGAGGACGATGAGGACCGTCACCCCGGCGAACGGCCGCGAGGTTCGGACCGGGTCCCATTGGAGACTCCGGCCAGCGAGCTGCGCTGATACCGATCCGAGTCTACCCAGCGCTCCACCGGCAGCGCGCAGCACACCCGGCAGCACGAGCGGCACTCCGGCAGCCGCCGCAACAATCCCAGCGAGAGTCAAGGTTCCTCCGATTACCGGGATGATCTGTCCAAGTACAAACGCAACGAGCGCGAAGACGAGCGGAGCCGCCCGGAGCGGTGTAATAGCCGCCCTCCCCGATGACGGTCGGGGACGGGTGGCACCGCGACGGCCACGCACCCCGGCCACCAGAGTTGCGACGAGAGCGGTCACCACAATGCCCGAGAGAAGCTCCACGGCGAGCAGCCACCCCGGCAGCCCGAGGTCACCCTGCACCGCTTCGTATCCGACCAACGGCACTCGCGCCAGATGCGGCGAGAGTATCCTCCAGAGTATTGTGGCCAGGACGAGACCGGGTACAGCCAGGAGCAGCGTCTCCAGCACACCGAGCATGACCAGTGTCTTACCCGGCGTACCGATTGCACGCAGCACCGCGAAACGTTTGTCGCGTACCTCGCTCGCCGCCGCAAGACCCACAGACAGGACGAGCAAAGCCGGCACAACGAGGAATCCTAGCACTCCTTCGGCGACAGGCACCGTAATCTCCTGCAGCGCCTCGTCAAGCGTCAGCGGCCAGAATCGGCCGCCCCCGGCCGGCGGGCCGAAGGCATGGACCCGCATCGCGTCCCTGCTCCCGGCGAGAGTCCGTCCCTCCGGCACCCGGATGTAGGCGAAGAGCTCGTCCCCGCTCTGGATGCCCTGTGAGCCGAGAACGAGACGGTCCGGGTAGCGCTTCGCGAGCTCAGGGTGCTGAGAGGCAAGCCTGTCGAGTGCCGGCGAGACGACCGCCTGTCCCGGCCTGGGTAGCTTCTCCATCCCCGGTGGTAATACCGGCCTGGCTTCGCCGGTTGGCTGGATCCAGACCACCGCGAACTGCCGGCCGTTCCACACATCGTCGCCCTCGACCACGAAGAGGTCGGTCGGAGACGGCTTCGACGCCAGAAGCGCCGTCCGCTGCGCCACCCGCTCCCCTCCGCGGTGCACCATCACCACGATGCTGGTTGCAGCGAGCACCAGCAGCATGAAGATCAGGGCAGAGACCGGTACCGCCACCCGCCGCCACCGGTGCTCGGGCGCGGGGTTGCACGCTAGCCCCCAAGCTATTCGGAAGACCATCACGGCCGGACTTCTTTTGTGCTATCCGAACTGTCGGCAGGCACCAGCCGTCCCTCGCGCAGCCTTAGCACGCGACTGGCTTTGGAGGCGACCAGCGGGTCGTGCGTCACCAGGATCACGGTTATACCGAGCTCTCCGGCCGTACCCGCGAGCAGAGCGGCTATGCGACCGGTGTTCTCCTCGTCGAGCGCTCCTGTGGGCTCGTCGGCGAGCACCAGCTTCGGCTCATGCACCAGCGCCCGCGCTATCCCCACCCGCTGGAGCTCTCCCCCAGAGAGGGTATCCGGGTGCGCCCCGCCGCGCTCGCCGAGCCCGAGCTTCTCCAGCCACTTCGCCGCCCGCCGCTCGGCCTCCCGCCGCGAGACGCCCATCAGCCGCAGCGGCAGCGCAACGTTCTCAAGCGCGGAAAGCTCGGGCAGAAGCTCTCCGAACTGGAACACCATGCCGATGTTACGCAGCCTGAAGGCGGCCCGCCTGGACGGTCCCAGGCTGCTCAGCTCCGCGCCTTCGATCCACACCGAGCCCGCCGTAGGCTTCGCGATGCCGCACAGGCAATTCAACAGCGAGGTCTTGCCCGCGCCCGAGGGGCCCACCACGGCGAGGCACTCGCCCGCCCCGGCCTCGAAGCTAACCCCGTCCAGCAGCCGGCGCCCCGGTACATCAAGCGACAGTTCGCTCACCTCAAGGAGTTGTACCAACCCTTCTCCTCCCGATCGGATGGTGGATGGCAGCCGCGGCTGCCATCCACCATCCCCTGGTCAGCATTAATGTAACAATACTGGCCGATTTAGACGGCGATTCCTATCCTCACATTGCTACCGGCGGACGTAACGCGAGCAAACATCAGGTAACCCCGGACGGTCTTCGCACGTGTTGTGGCGGTATATGCCACTCCTTTGATAGGCACTTACGTAGCAGTATCCGTAAGCTCCATCTCCATCCTGGATACGTCCTGCATATCCGCTATAAGTATTGTACTTAGAGTAGGCTTGGGCCCCGTCTCTCTCCTCATCGCAGACCTCAACGCGCTTGTTGTGCTTGATGGTGAGAGAAAAATCATCCCCCTGGTAAACTCTGCTGGCGAATGCCGTGCTGGATAGCAGAGTTAAAATGAAGACCAAAGCTAACGCCAACTCTGTTACGCGTTTCAGGTTATGCACACCTACCATCCCCTACACAGATGGATATGCCCGTCTGGCTTCCGTTAGACGATACACTTGTTCTTTCCACAACCTATTTTGCGCTCCGTATTCACAGGCTATTCCCTCCCCTTATACAGCTCGACCAACACTGTGAGGGACAGCTTTCTCTATCCCGGTGCCGGATACATCATCCTGAAAGGGCTATTTTCTCTGACCTTCTTGGTGCTATACAAGCCGTTACGAGCCTGCGGCTTCAGTCTTCGAAGATCTCCCGCCTGTAGCGGTATTCGAGCTTGCGCAGCAGGCTGCGGACGTGATTCTTGACGGTGTGTGAGCTGAGGTGCAGGACCTCGGCTATCTGCTCGTCCTTCCCGCCCCTGAGCACGAGGGACAGCACCTTCTTCTCCGCCGGGGACAGGCGCCAGACCCTGGAGGCAGCCAGGAGCCTCCTCTTGGCCTCTGCGGGCTCGAGGCCCAGGCGCCAGGGGTGATCTCCCGCCGCAGCGTCTTTCACATCATCGGTGAGTTGCTCCAGCGGGGTGGCCTTGTGGATATACCCATCGGCTCCGGCCAGCACCAGCGCCATCAGGTCCGCGGTGGTGTTGAAGGAAGAGTAGAAGACCACGACCGGCGGGCCGGGCAGACTCTTCAGCTCCCGCACGAGGTCGAGCTCGGGGACTTCGCCGTCACGCAAAGGGACCGGCGCCTCAGCCTGGAAGCTCGGGTCCAGGACGATGAGATCCGGGAGCAGCTCCTCCGCCAGGCTCAGGGTCTCCTCCGAACCCGTGGCTCCGCCCACGACCACTACTTCCGGCAGAGAAGCGAGGGCCTCCTTCAGGCCCTGCACCACGGCCGGACACTCGTCCGCCACGAGGATCCTGGTGTCTCTATGCAATCCCAAGTCTCGTCTCTGCACGGTCCCCCTACCCTACGGAGCGCGCAGGGAGCATAATAGCATGCTCATGCTATCTGCTGCTATATAGCTCCTTTGGGAGAGCCCGGAGGAGACGCGCTCTAGAAGCTGAAGCTGTAGCGCTGCTCGCGCCAGGGGTCGCCGTAGTTGTGGTAGCCGTTCTCCTCCCAGAAGCCGGGCCTGTCCTCGGCGAGGAGTTCGATGCCGCGCACCCACTTCGCGCTCTTCCAGCCGTAGAGGCGCGGGACGACGAGCCTCAAGGGGTACCCGTGCCCCGGTGAGAGCGGCTCGCCGTCGTGGTGGGTGGCGAAGAGGACGTCCTCCTCGTACAGCTCTCCGAGCGGGACGTTGGTCGTGTAGCCGCCGTTGCAGAACACCGAGACGAACTCCGCCTCAGGCTCGGGCTTCGCGAGCTCCAGGATGTACTTCGCCTGCACGCCCATCCACAGGTTGTCGAGCCGGCTCCACGAGGTTACGCAGTGCATGTCCGCCCTCACCTCGACCTTCGGGAGCCTGCCCCACTCCTCCCAGGTGAACCTCAGGGGATTCTCGACGAGCCCCTCGACCCGGAAGTCCCAGCTCTCGGGGTCGAACCCAGGGGTCGGACCGGCGGTCAAAACCGGCCACCTCTCTCCCACCAGGTACTGCCCGGGCGGCACCCGCTCGCGGCCCCGCGCGGTGTCTATCTCGATACGCTTCATCTACTCCGCCGGGGCCTTCTCTCTCTTTTCCGGCTTGCGGCCTATCCGGACCATCTCCGGCTTCACGCCGCCTGCGGGACCGTCGCCGAGGGCCTCATCCCTGTACTGGTAGACGCCGCGGCAGGTCTGCCCTCCGGTGGTCCTCTTCTCGGTGTAGGAGAGCTTCACGTTGGGGTTTATCGCCTTGACGAGCGCCTTCTCGTAGGTAGAGAAGGCGGCGCAGGGCTTGACGTCCCAGCCGGGGACCCCTTCCTTGCCCATCCCGCCGAACCACGGGCAGCGGTCGGCGTTTATGACGTACTGCCCCTCCTTCTGCTCGGTCAGCGTGATCTCGATGTCGAAGAAGCGGTTGGCGAGCATGACCACGTCGACGGTGTCCTTCATCGTCCTCACGCCGAGCTGCTCGCGCAGGTCCCGCCCCTGCTTCTCCCCGATGCGGCTCATCGCGAGCTGCGCTATCTTTTGCCCGTTGTAGCCGAGGTCGTCGGCCGCCCGGATCATCTCGTCCAGGATCACACCGGTCCCGCTCGACGCGGCCTTCCACTTGTACCATGATGGGCCGGGCAACCCGAGCCGCATCGCGATCCGGGCGAGAAACAGGGGCAACCTCGGAAGACCGTAGACCTTGAGCCACTTCATGGAGATCGAACCGAACCCTTCCTTCGCCTGCAGGCTACGGACCATTATAACCGCCACGCGGGGAGGCCTGACGTGTTATCATGGTTACAGGTTGTTGGCCTCTGGGTAGGAGGGAAGGGTCCGATGGACAGCTGAACCCGACAACCTTCCGGGAACCATGAGGTGCCCGGACCGGGCTGGCGGTTGCACGTCCGTGTAGCGGTGGGGGTGCTCCGTCGGCCCGGATATTTTTCTGTCAACTCCAGGTCTGGGCCTGAAGGTCTCTGGCTCTCTGGATCACCGGCAGCCCCATGGCCCTGGCGATGATGTCGTGGACGTCGGTGTTTTCGAGTTTGCCCGTTAGGTTTCGCGCGCCCGGTCCCAGGGCAGTCAGCGGGACGTCGACGCCGGTGTGGGAGGTGGTGGTCCAGTCCATGAAGAACTCGTAGCCAGCATCCGCCACCCTGAAGGGTCCATCCTCCGGGGATATGCCAGATCCGGATTCGTCACCAGGATCCGGCCCCTCGACGGTGAGTCCACCGCACTCGTGGTCGGCGGTGACGATGAGCAGGGTATCACCGGAGGTTGCCGCGTGGTAACGGGCCACGGCGACCGCGCGGTCGAGTTGCCCACCGCTCTTCAGAACCAGGCGGGCGTTGTTATTGTGACTCATCTCGTCTATCGCCTCCTCTTCGACGAAGAGGAAGTACCCCCTGGGATTCCGGGAGAGCACGCTTATCGCCTTGGCAGTCATCTGATGCAGCGTGGGCATGGGCTCGTAGACGTCTCCCTGGCCTTCGGGACGCTGCTGGAACATCTCCTCGTTGGCGAACAGGCCTAGTATCCTGGGTCCCCGCGCGGAATCGAGCTGCTTCGCGTCGGTCACGTACTCGTAGCCGAGCCCCCTGGCTCTCCTTACCAGGTTGCCATGATCGGAGCGGCTGTGCTCCTCTGGATCCTGCGGCGGGTTGTCGGGGAAGGCTCCCTCCTCTCCCTCTGGATACCACCAGTCTTCTCCACCGCCGAGTATCACGTCGACGCCCACCTCTTCGATATACTGGCGGGCGATCTCGCTCTGCTCATCCCGGTTCTTCACGCTCGCTCCACCGAATGCCGCCGGAGAGGCATCGGTCACCTGACTGGTCGTGACGAGCCCGATGGATTTTCCTGCGGCCTTCGCCTGGCGCGCCAAGGCGACGAGCCTGTTACCCCTGGCATCGACGTTTGTCGCACCGTTGTAGGTCCTGACCCCGCTGGCATAAGCCGTAGCCGCGGCGGCCGAGTCGGTGATGAAGGTTTCGGGATCTGCGGAGTCCGTGCCTACCACCCCTGCGTAGGGGAGCTGGTCCATGACGAGCTTCCCGTAAGGCCCCACCTCAGCGAGCTGTATGGCGCTGCGGTGTGCCGGTCCCATCCCATCTCCCAGCACGAAGATTACGCTCCGAGCCCTCCCGGATCTGCTCCCAGCTTTCTCACTCCCCGCAGCAGTCCCCCCCAGGGCGAGCGAAGCAACCCCGGCCCCGCAGAGCGCCACGAGCTCGCGGCGGCTGAGACCCCGCCGGCCCCGTTTCCCATCGACGTCCATACACCCTCCTGGCGCCGCCTCCGAAAACAGCCAGGAGAAGGTAACACGCGTGGAGAGCCCCCTGGTTTCCGCGGCGTTAAAGGCCGCTTAAAGCTTCGCTAAAACGACGCCCCCGGCCTTCAATATCCCCGCGACGAAGAGGTGGTGCCGGGTTACCCGGCACCACCTCTCCTTCCAGAAGAAGGTCCTTTTATTCCCCGGCACTCTCCGGGCCCTCTATCTGGATCCGCCTCGGAGCCCGCACGACGGCCGCCCCCTCCAAAACCACCTCGAGCACGCCATCCTCGAACTTCGCGTGGATCCTGCTCTCGTCGACACCCTCGGGCAGCGTCATGCTCCTGCGGAAAGATCCGTAGCGCCTCTCGCGTACCAGATAGCTCCCCTCACCCTCCTCACGCTCTTCCTTACGCTCCCCGGAGATCGTCAACACCCCGTTCTCGACCGTTATGTCCACATCCTCCCTCCTGACCCCCGGAAGCTCCGCCTTTATCACCATGTCCCCGTCGCGGTTGTAGACATCCAGCACGGGTACCCAACCCCCGGAGGAGGCGGCCCGCTGACCGCCGAACACCCTCGGGAACCCCTCGAACATCTCGTCGAAAAGCCGGTTCATCTCGCTCCTGAGATCGTAGAACCCTCCGCCACCAAAAGGACTCAGGCTCATCCCTTACCTCCTGCTCTGCAACTTTTTACTGCACCCAACCCCGATATACCCTTTGAAAGTATTTTCCAAACATAAATTTTACAGTTTGCACTACAAAAACAGCTTTACAAAACAGGTATGTTATACTTAGCGCGTAAGCGAAGGCGTAAGAGCACAGATGGAGAGGAACGGGAGCATAGGAGAAAGGCTGGCCGAGATCCGGCGTCTGAAGATGTGGACTCAGGGTAGGCTCGCCGAGGAGGCGGGGGTAAGTCCCACCACGGTCTCTGGGATCGAGACCGGCAGGATCTCGAATCCGCACTTCGGGACGGTACGCAAGCTTGCACGGGCGCTCGGGGTCGATCCCAGGGAGCTGCTCTCGCCCCGGGGCGAGCAGGGTTCGGTCATGCAGCCGGAGGCGTCGCTGGAGTGGGCGCTGTCGGCTGGGGAAGAGGAATTCGAGCGGACGCTCGAGACGTTCCCGCTTACTGATCTCGAGCGATTGTTGCGGGAGCTCTACGATGAGCGCCGCAGGCTACAGGAACTCTACGGTGAGTTCCCGGTCAGGAGCAACCAGCGTTGGTTCATAAAGCGTCAGATCCGTGAAGTCTCTGCCCGTTCCGGCTCGATAAAGACGACGATCATGTTCCACCACGAGGCGCGCGGCGGGCGCGTTTCGGGACGAACGGATAACGAAGGATAGCCGTAGGGTTTTATTTGAAGCGGTACTGGCGGTAGGAGCGGGCGCTCTCGTCCACGTCCGCTTCGGTCACGCGGTCACGGCCGCGGCTCGCGACGCGCTCCTCGATGCGCTTGCGGATGTAGCGGCGCATGAAGAAGGGGCTGCGCTTGATCCTGCGCTCGGCTTCGGGGTCCCAGGTGATGTTCTTGGTGTCCGACAAGGCAACCTCCTCAGGATCCATCTCGGCTTCAGCACTCATTATATCTCCGGCCGTTAGCAGGTCGAGTGCACCAGCGCGCCGACCGCCCGCCCTTCTCCGCGCAGACGCTCGTAGAGCGCCACCGCCTCAGGAGTTTGTAGAACCCGCAATCCGATACCACGTTCTTTAAGAAACTCCCTGGTCTCCGGCGAGACCCCCAGGCGGCCGTGGAAGCCGCAGCCGATGATCACCTCTCTGGCGCCCCTCTCGAGCAGCTCGGACACGTCGGCCGGCCGAACGCCGGGATGATGATGGGTTCCGGTCTCGCCCCAGTCCCACTCCCGCGCCCCGCCGGGAAAGAGCCTGGCGTCCCTGAAGGAACCGATTTCGGTTTCGATTCTGCCCCAGGAAATCCCGGTCACGCGCGGCGAGGGCATCATCGCCTCCCTCAGGAACTCTGCACGCCCTCGTAGATGGCGGCCATGTCCTCCTGACCGTGACCGGATTCTATCGCCCGGTCGAAATGGGAGGCGACGGCCTCGGAGACGGGCATCCCGAGAGCCCTTCCCGCGGCAGCTTCGAGGATGAGCCCGACGTCCTTGCGGGCCAGCTCGAGCGGGAAGCTCACCGGGTACTCGCCCTTTATCATCATCCGGCCTTTCATCTGGGCGTACGGTGAATCCATCTGGCCGCCCTCTATGATGTTCAGGAACCGTTCCGGGTCCACCCCGAGCGCCCGGGCGAGGGCTATCGTCTCGGCGAGCGCTCCGAGGAGCCCGTCGATCCAGTTGTTCGCGACCAGCTTCAGCCGGCTCGCTTCCCCGGGCTCCGGGCCGAGCCAGAGCGTCCTGCGTCCCACCGCGTCGAAGACGGGCTCGCACCGCTCCTTCAGCTCCTCGGGCCCGGAGGCGAGTACGACCAGCTCCCCCTGCTCGGCGGGCTGCTTCGTGCCGAGCACCGGGGCGTCAACGTAATGGACGCCGGCTCTCTCCGCGAGCTTCACCAGCTCCCCGCACCCGGAGATCCCGACGGTGCTCGTCTGCAGCCACACGCCGTCCCGGGCGAGGGCCCCGAGCACACCGTCACCGACTACATCGCCTACGACCTCCGCGGTGGGGAGCATCGTGATCAAAAAATCCGCCCCCTCCGCGGCCTCCTCCGGATTTGCGGCGACCATCGCCCCATCCTCCGCCAGAGGTTCGGCCTTCCGCCGCGTGCGGTTCCACACGCCGACCTCGAACCCGGCCTTCAGCAGGTTCTTCGCCATCGCCGCGCCCATGATCCCGGTTCCGAGCACCGCTATTCTCGTCGACATCACAGACCCTCCTGACTCCGCAGGCACATTCCCTCCGCAACCGAGATCTACCCCTCCACGCCCTACACCTAACCATCCCCCGTAAGACCCCTAACATACTTCGACGTCAAGGGGCGCTAAAATGTGGCGCTGCACGAAACTCGGACCCACAAAGAAGGAGATAGGTGAGCCTTGGCCCGGGCGCTCGAGGTCGAGAACGTAACGAAGGTATACAAAAGCAGCGGGCGCGGTATCGAGGACGCCAACCTGCGGGTCGAACGGGGTGAGGTCTTCGGGCTCATGGGGCCCAACGGGAGCGGCAAGAGCACGCTGCTCGGCGTCGTCTCCACCCGGATAAGCCCCGACAAGGGCTCGTTCAGGGTCTGCGGGCTCGACGGGGTGAGAGAGAGGCGGAAGGTCCGGGCGAAGCTCGGGCTCATGGTGGACCGCCCGACCCACTACGGCGATCTCACGGCGTGGGCGAACGCCTACCTCTTCGCCAGCTTCTACGGGATGGACGAGAAGAAAGCCGGGCGGGCCCTCGCGGAGCTCTTCGAGTACTTCGACCTGGCCGAGTACCGGGACGACAAGGCCAAGACATTCTCCTACGGGATGGGCAAGAAGCTCGCCCTGATCGAGGCGATAGCCCACGACCCGGAGCTCCTGCTGCTGGACGAGCCCTCCGTCGGGCTCGACTACACCTCGCAGCTCGCCTACCAGCGCAAGATCCGGGATCTCGCCTCCTCCGGGACCGCCATCGTGCTGGCGAGCAACCAGGTCGACGAGGTGGAGGCCCTGTGCGACCGGGTGGCGTTCCTGCACCGGGGCAGGATCGTCACGACCGGAACACCGGACGAGTTGATCTCGACCCTCGAGGGGCTGCAGCGGGTGGTCGCGCGGCTGCGGGTCCCGGTCGAGTACGATCCGGTACTCGAAGTCGAGGGGGTCAGGCAGGTCGTCACCGAGGGCAAAGACCTCGTGATCCACTGCGAAGAGAGGAGCGGCATCGTCGCCGACGTCGTCGCGGCGCTCGTGCGGGCGGGTGGGGACATCGTGACGCTCTCGGTCCGGCGCCCGAACCTGGAGGACGTGTACGTGAAGCTCACCGGGGAGGCTCTCAGGGATGAAGATCAACCCGCCGGATAGTTACTGGAAGAAGGACGTCGTCCTCTTCTTCAGCCGGCGCTTCGCGCTCGCCTTGAAGTTCCTCTACCCGATAGCCCTCATCGTCCCGGTGGCGGCGAGCGGCATCCCACCACAGTACGGGGCGGCGGTGGTGGGGATCGTGGCGCTCATGGCCGGCACCTTCGGTGCGGGCGAGAGCCTGACGACGGATATAAACGACGGCATCCTGGTGCGCCTGGCGATGACCCCGCGCTCGCCGTACAGGATCACCTTCGAGATCCTGGCGGTGAACGCCGTGCTGGACTTCCTGCAGCTGTTGCCGGCGCTCATCATCACCTACATCCTGCATCCCGCCCCCGCCATATGGCTCGCGGCGACGACCTTCGCGGTCTTCCTGACGCTGTTCGCGGCGAACTGCATCGGGATCTTCATCGCCAACTTCACCACCTCCCCGGCGGATGTGCTGCTGTACGCGACCGCGATACTCTTCCCCCTGATCTACCTCTCCGGCTTCTTCCGCAACCGCCACCCGACCGGCGCCCTGGCGACCATCCGAGATTTCATCCCCTTCTCCTACATGAACGACGCCCTCGGGGTGGTCTTCGGCCTCAGGGGCACCTTCACCCCGGCGGAGATCTTCGTCTACCCGGCGATCATCTGCGCCCTCGTGGCCGCCGCCGTCTGCCTGACCGGCCCGAAGCTCCTCTCTCCCCGCACCTAGAGCCCACACCACCGGTGCTAGAATGACGGCGGGTGGGATTATCACCCGCTGAGTATCCGGAAGAGGAGGGGTCTTTGGCGGGGAGGGGAAGGCGCATTCTGCGCTGGCTCGGGCTGGCCGTGGCCGTGGTCGTGGCGGTTATCATCGTGGCCGGTGTGGGAGGATACCTCTACCTGAAGAGGAGCACGCTCCCGCAGGGGAGCGGGACGCTCAGGGTGGCGGGGCTGCACCACCCGGTCGAGGTGATCCGGGACTCCCACGGCATCCCTACGATAGAGGCGAGAGACGCCCACGACCTGTTCTTCGCGCTCGGGGTGGTCCACGCGCAGGACCGGTTGTGGCAGATGGACTTCCAGCGCAGGATCGGGCGCGGGACGCTCTCGGAGGTGCTCGGCAGGGCCACGGTGGAGCAGGATGAGTTCGTCAGGACCTGGGGCTTCTACCGGGCGGCCCGGGAGGCCTACCGCAACCTGGATCCGGCCTCGAAGCGGGTGGTGGACGACTACGTGGCCGGGATCAACGCCTACCTGAAGACCGACCCGCCGCTTCCGGTCGAGTTCCGGCTGCTCGGATACAGGCCCACACCGTGGCGGCCGGCCGATGTTCTGGTGTGGGCCAAGCTGCAGAGTTTCGAGCTCTCGGCGAACTGGGACTCGGAGCTCGAACGCTACCGGCTGCTCGCGCGAGGGCTGAGCAAGAGGCGCATCGCGCAGCTACTCCCCCCATACCCCAAGGACGCCCCGACGGTCCTGAGCGGGGCGGACGTCTCCCAGGGGAACGTCTCGCGAGCCGACGCGGAGCAGGCCGAGGCTGTACTGCGAGCAGGCCGCTCATTCCCTGAGGCGCTCGCGGCCTCAAACGACTGGGTCGTCTCCGGCCGGTACACCACGACCGGGAAGCCCTTCCTCGCCAACGACCCCCACCTCGGGCTGCAGGCCCCCTCGATCTGGTACCTGGTGCACCTGAAGTCCCCCGGCATCGACGCTACCGGGGCCTCGTTCCCCGGCCTTCCGGCCGTCGTGATCGGTCACAACCGCCACATCGCCTGGGGGGTGACCAACGTCGGGGCGGACGTGGAGGATCTCTACGTGATGCACGACGTGGACGGCGGCAGGGCCTACATCTACCGGGGGAAGGTGCGTCCCTACCGGGTGCACCACGAGACGATAGAGGTCAAGGGCGCAAAGCCCGTGCACCTGAGCGTACGCGAGAGCGTCTACGGGCCCGTGATCTCCGACGTGGAGAAGGTCTCCGGCGGCAGGAGCCTCTCGCTGCGCTGGACGAGCCTCGCCCCGAAGGACGGCACGATCGGGGCCTTCCTCGGGGTAGAGAAGGCGGATAACTGGCGCCAGTTCAACGCGGCGCTCCGCAGCTACGTCGCCCCGAGCCAGAACTTCGTCTACGCCGACAAGGAGGGCAACACAGGCTATGTGGCGCCGGGCAAATTCCCGATCCGGAAGAAAGGGGACACCGGGCTCTACCCGATGCCCGGCAACGGGAGTTGGGACTGGCGGGGTTGGGTCCCCTACCGCGACTGGCCCCGGACGTTCAACCCCAGGGAGGGCTTCGTCGTCACCGCGAACAACAGGGTAACCCCGAAGGACTACCCTTACACGCTCTCGCTCGAGTGGGCCGACCCCTACCGGGCGGAGCGCATCCGGCAGATGATCGAAGAGGTAACGAACTCCGGCAGAAAGCTCTCCCGGAAGGATATGGAGCGGATACAGCTCGACCAGAAGTCGCTCCTCTTCGAGAGCTTCCGGCCGGTCATAGAGGACATGCACCCCCTCACCGGGGACGGCGAGACCTGGCGGAAGCGGCTCCTCCGGTGGGACGGGAAGGTATCACCATCCTCGCGCGAGGCGGCGCTCTTCGAGGGCTGGTACGCCCGGCTCACCCGACTCCCGGCGAAGGAGGTCGGGGAGGAGCACTGGGACCACCCGCGTTACATCCTGAACGCCCTCGAGCACGGGGACAGGGCCTGCGGCACCCGGAAGGAGTGCCTCGCGTACGCCGCCCGGGCCTTCGACCGCACGCTCGAGGGTTTCGGTGGGAATGTGCCCCGGTGGGGAGACATCCACAAGACCGTGATAGACCACCCGGTGCTCTCCAAGAGCCCGCTCGCCCGCTTCGCCGACCGGACCCTGTCACACGGGGGGGACGAGTCGACGGTGAACGTCGGCTCCTACGACCCCTCGAGCTTCGAGATGACCGCCGGGCCGAGCTACCGCCAGGTCGTCAGCCTCGCCGACCTTGGAGACTCGCGCTTCGTCATGCCGATGGGCGAGTCGGGGAACCTCCTCTCTTCCCACTACGACGACCTGCTGCCGCTCTGGCAGGACGGACGCTACCTGCCGATGCGGGGCGGGAGGAAGGGTTCGGGGGAGAGGCTCCTGCTCGAGCCCTAACCGCTGCGCTTGAGCTTCCCGCTCTTCCTCGCGTAGAGCTCGCCGAGGTGGAAGACCAGAAGCCCGAGCGGGACGAAGACGGCGCCCATCACCAGAAGCGGCCAGACGAAGCCCCACAGCGCGCCGAGACCGGCCCCGTCCAGAAGCGCCTTCCTCACCCCCTCCAGCCCGTAGTAGACCGGGGAGAGGTGTGCGATCTCCTGCATCCAGCCCGGCAGCACGCCGATCGGGTAGTAGACGCCGGAGACCAGCAGGATCAGGGCGGAGATTATGTAGGTGACCTGCTGCCCCTTCTCCGGGGAGAGGAGCGGCATCACCGCCGCGATTACCCCGAATCCCACGAGCGAGACGCTGCACGCGCCGAGCACGACGAGGGCTCCCAGGTAATCGGCGTGCGAGAGGTCGAGCTCGAAGAGGAGCGAGACCGCGGCGAGGATGAGCGTGGTGCGCAGTATCCCGTAGACCACCGCGTAGATCCCCATCCCGAGGAGGTGGGTCACCCGGCTCGCCGGGCTCATGAAGGTGTACTCGATCGTCCCCTCCCACCGCTCCCAGCTCACCGTCTCGGAGAGCACGTCGAAGATCATCGAGAGGTAGCTCCAGATGAGCGCCCCGATGAGCAGATACGTCGTGAAGCGCGCCACGTCGATCCCGCCCCCGCCGGAGAGGACACCGGCACCTTTGCCGATGAACGTTATGGAGATGACGTTCACCGCGGTGTAGGTGAGCCAGACCAGCTCCCACATGAAGTAGCGCCGGGTGAGGTAGTAGTTCCTCTGCACGTACCCCCAGGTGGCAACGAGCTCTATCGCCCACCGCGGCTTTATCCCGCCCTGCCGCAAGGCACACCTCCTCTTCTTCAGGCCGAGGCCTGCTCGACGCCGTATCCGGTGGCGGCCATGAAGGCCTCCTCGAGGGTGCGCGCCCGGTAGCGCCGCTTGAGCGCGCCGGGTTCCTCGAGCGCCAGGATGCGCCCGCCGGCCATGATCCCGACGCGGTCGCAGAGCCCTTCGGCCTCGTCCATGTCGTGGGTGCAGAGCAGGATCGAAGCGTCCCGCTCCTCCCTCATGCGCCGGATGAGCGCCTGCACGTCGCGCTTGCTCGCCGGGTCGAGCCCGGTAGTCGGCTCGTCGAGCAACATCAAAACCGGGCTCGTGAGCAGCGCCCGTGCCAGGGCTATCTTCTGCTGCATCCCGCGCGAGAGGTTCTCCATCGGCTCGGAGGCACGCCCGAAATCGAAGCCGATCTCCTCGAGGATCCGGCGTATCCCCGGGCGGGCCTCCCCGCCCCCGACCCCGTAGAGCTTCGCCCCGTAGAGCAGATTCTCCATCGCCGAGAGCTTCTTGAAGAAGCTGGCCTCCACGCTGACCCGGTTCATGTAGCGCTGCACCCGCTTGGGGTGCTTCACGGCGTCGATCCCGAAGACTTCGACCTCCCCCTCATCCGGTACGACGAGGGTGGAGACGACGCGCACCAGCGTGCTCTTGCCGCTCCCGTTGGGACCGAGGATGCCGACGACCTCACCCCGGCCCACCTCGAACGTGACGCCGTCCAGCGCCCGCACCGTCTCCCTCCGCCGCCTCCTGAAACCCTTGCGCACCCCCCGCAGCACAAGGGCAGTCCCTTCTCTCAAAGCCGCCCCCTCGCCTCGAGGCGCTCCCACACGATGCGCCAGGTCTCTTCACGCTCGAGCGCGACCGCCGCCACGAACAGCCGCCGCGCCACCCGCGCCCGCAGCGTCGGCCGTCCGCAGGCCGCAAGCCGCGCAAGCCTCCTCTCCTCCGCCTCTCTCAACCTCTCCCTCTCCCGTTGCTTCGCCACCTGATGATCTCCGTAGTACGACACGACCCAGACTCCTTCCCACTCCCAAGCCGTCCTCAGAATGCCCTGCCCTCTCTCCCAAAGGACCGGAGGCTACGAAAGATCCGGGTGCGGACGCACAAGATTTCGGGCCCCCGGTCCTGATGTCCGGAGGCCCTCTGGCAAAAGATGCCGCTGGTTCAGCGCATCAACGAGGGTGAGAGGACATCAGGGCGCACCTCTCCGCAAGCAGGCCGTCGGTCACCGCGATGACCGCCGCCGCGCTGTTCATAAGACGGATCAGCACCTCTCACCCCTTTCTGTCCTCGGGTCGTCTCTCAACGACGGCCAGCCTACCATCCCGCCAGACGCTCGTCAAGTGAGTTACGCAAAATTTCTTCAACCCCGCTTCAAAAAAGTTAACAAAAGTTGAGTTAAGGACCTCGTTTCTCGAAGTGGAGGGGCTCGAAGCGGCGGGGGGTGGCGAGCAGCACTACTATACCGAGGAGGGCGAAGGCGGCGAGCGCGAGGAAGACGTGGTGGGCGGCGAGGTAGAGGCCGTGGCGTACGTAGGAGGCGGCCTGACTGTCCAGGGTGTGGGCTCCGTTCCCGCCGAGCAGGCGACTCGCGGCGTCGACGGTATGGGGGACGCGCCCCGAGATGTCCGAAGGAGCACGGGAGAGCCAGCCGAGCAGGGCGGAGTTGGCGATGGTGCCGAAGAGCGCGGCGCCGACGGCCTGACCGAGCTGACGGGTGAACATGTTGGCGCCGGTGACCGTCCCGCGCCGCTCCCAGCCGACGACCTGCTGCAGACCGACGACGATGGGGGTGGAGAGGAGGCCGAGCCCGAGCCCCATGATGAAGCTTCCGGCGGTGGCGAGCCACAGGGGGGAGGATTGCGGGAGGAGGCTGAAGACGACGCCGGAGGCCAGGCAGAAGAGGGAGCCGATGAGCGCGGTGTCGCGGAAGCCTATCCTGAGGTAGAGGCGTCCGGAGAAGGTGGAGGCCAGCGGCCAGCCGATCGACATCACCGCGAGGGAGAAGCCGGCGGCGACGGCTCCCGCACCGAGCACTCCCTGGGCGTAGGTCGGGAGGAAGGTGGTCAGCCCGATCGTGAGCAGCCCGAGCACCGCCGCCGAGAGGTTCGCCCCGACGAGGAGTCGGCGCCCGAAGACCCAGGGCGGGAGCGTGGGCTCGGCGGCGCGGTGCTCACGCCGGACGAAGGCCGCCAGGAGCAGGATGGCGAGGACGAACACCCCGACGATCTGTGGCGAGAGCCAGGGCCAGCCGACCCCGCCCTCGAGCAACCCGAAGATGACGAGCCCCACCCCGAGCGCGAGTAGCGCCGCTCCCTGGTAGTCGAGCTCATGATGCGTCTTCTCGACGCTCTCCTTCAGATAAATCCCGACGACGAGCAGCGCCAGCGCGCCCACGGGGAGGTTTATGTAGAAGATCCAACGCCACGAGGCATACTCGGAGAGCAGCCCGCCGAGCGCCGGGCCCACGACCGCAGAGATGCCCCACACGCTGGAGAGCGCGCCCTGGATGCGGGCCCGCTCACGCACGTCGTACATGTCGCCGGCGAGCGTGGTGACCGTCGGCTGTATCGCCCCGGCTCCCACCCCCTGCACCGCCCGGAAGGCGATGAGCGAGATCATGCTGAAGGAGAGACCGCACAACACCGACCCGAGCAGGAACACCCCGGTCCCGAAGAAGAGCACCGGCTTGCGACCGTAGAGGTCGGAGAGCTTGCCGTAGATCGGCACCATCACCGCCTGCACGAGCAGGTAGATCGAGAAGACCCAGGTGAAGAGCGAGAAACCGCCGAGGTCGCGCACGATCGAGGGCACGGCCGTCGAGACTATCGTCGCATCCATCGCCGCGAGCCCCATCGCAAGCACGAGCCCGAAGAGCACCCGTCCCCTGTGCAGGTACCCGCCGGCAGCCTCCCTTTGCGTCCGTGATCCCGTATCCAATCCGCTCCTCGTACGCCGATGCACTTACGTCCACAAATATTACTGTTCGTATACGTGCGCGTACGGGTTCCGGGGATAAAATCTTCACGGAGCTTCACGGGAGGTGGAAAGCTTGGCTTACGGCATCGAGGAGTCGCAGGTTTCCTTCAGGGGTGACGGCAGGGATCTCGAGGCGTACCTCGCGGTCCCGGAGGGTGCGGGAGGCGGGTTGCCCGCGGTCGTCGTGATCCAGGAGATCTGGGGCCTGGAGGAGCACATCAGGGACGTGGCGCGGCGTTTCGCCGCCGAAGGGTACGTGGCGCTCGCTCCTGATCTCTACACCGGGGAGTGGAACGAGAAGCTCACCCCGGAGCGCGTCGCGCGGGCGATGGGCTTCCTGCGGGGGGCTTCTCAGGAGGTCCAGCGCGACCCGGACAAGCTCGAGAGCGCGCTCTCGGAGAAGCCGCAGGAGGAGAAGGATGCGGTCATGATCCTGCGGCGCCTGCTCACCCCCGAGCAGCGGATGGCTTTCGCCCGGGATCTCGTCGGCGCGGTGCACTACCTGCAGAAGAGGCCCGAGGTGGACCCCGGGCGCATCGGGAGCGTGGGGTTCTGCATGGGCGGGGGCATCTCGGCCGATCTCGCCGTGGTGTGCCCGGAGCTCGCGGCGGCGGTCATCTTCTACGGGCAGAACCCGCCGCTCGATCGGGTGCCGGAGATAAACGCCCCGGTGCTCGGCATCTACGGGGAGGAAGACAAAGGCATCACCGGGGCCGTCCCGGAGCTGGAGAGGGCCATGAGGGAGGCGGGCAAGGACTTCCGCTACCACGTCTACCCCGGCGCCCCGCACGCCTTCTTCAACGACACCCGCCCCAACTACCGGAAGGAGTCCGCCGGGGACGCCTGGCGGCGCACGCTCGAGTTCTTCGGGGAGACGCTGGGCCGCTAACCCGAGGGATCGCTCCTCGTCGGGCTCTCGATCCCCGCACCGCCTTCAGCGAAAGAGGGCGTGGTACTCCTCGTTCGGAATCATGCCGCAGGCGAGCGACATCCGGTTGGTGAAGTTGTACATCGCGGCGATCTCGGCCACGTCCCACACCTCCTCCAGCGTGAGCCCGTAGCCCTGCAGACGCTCGATGTCTTCCGGGGTGCACTCGAGCGGCTCCTTCGTTACCTTGACCGCGTAGTCGAGGATCGCCCGGGTGCGCTCGTCGAGCCCGGCCCGGCGGTAGTCGAGCGTGATCCTGTCGGCCGCGACCGGATCTCCGAGCGCCCGCCGCAGTTCGGCACCATGCGCCACCAGGCAGTAGAGGCAGCCGTTCTCCATCGAGACGGCGACCGCGATCATCTCACGCTCGGCCTCGCTCAGGTTGTCCGTGGGGACGTGGAGTTGTTTGTAGTGGTTGAACCAAGCCGAGAGACGCTCGGGCCGGAAGCTGTACGCCCGGAAGACGTTGGGTACGAACCCCAGGTTCTCCTTCGCCTTGCGGAAGAGCCCCTGCAGGTTCTCCGGCAGCTCGGATTCGTCGGGCACCGGGAACCAGCTTATCGGGACGCCGGTCTTCTGGGCCATCTCTCTAGCACCGCCTTTCTCCTCTCCTGCGACAGCGGCCCTATCTTACCCTCCCTGAACCTCAGCGGTTCACCGCGCGCATCCCGGCCTCGTCGTAGCGCTCCCCGGCCGCGGCGCCCTTCGGAGCGACCTCGTCGATGCGCCGCAGATCCTCCTCCGTCAGCTCTATCTCGACGGCCGCGGCGTTCTCCTCCAGGTAGCGGCGGCGCTTGGTGCCGGGGATGGGCACGATATCCTCCCCCTGGTGCAACAGCCAGGCCAGCGCGAGCTGGCTCGCGGTGACGCCCTTCTCGTCGGCGATCTGCCTCACCCTATCCACGAGCTGGAGGTTCTTCTTGAAGTTCTCGCCCTGAAAGCGCGGGGAGTTGCGCCGGTAGTCGCCTTCGGGAAGGTCCTCGAAGCGGCGGAACCGCCCGGTCAGGAAGCCGCGCCCGAGCGGGCTGTAGGCGACGAATCCTATCCCGAGCTCGCGGCAGGTGGGCAGGATCTCGTCCTCCGGATCCCGGCTCCAGAGCGAGTACTCGGTCTGAAGGGCGGTGACCGGGTGCACCGCGTGCGCTTTGCGGATCGTCTCCGGCGCGGCCTCGGAGATCCCGAGGTAGCGTACCTTGCCGGCCTCGACGAGCTCCTTCATCGCCCCCCAGGTCTCCTCTACGGGGGTGTCGGGGTCGACCCGGTGCTGGTAGTAGAGGTCTATGTGGTCGACGCCGAGGCGCTTCAGCGAGGCGTCGCAGGCCTTCCTCACGTAGTCGGGCTTGCCGCTGATGCCGAGCCGGGTCCCGTCCTCGGCGCGCACGTTTCCGAACTTGGTCGCGAGGACGACCTCCTCACGCCGGTCCTTTATCGCCCGGCCGACGAGCCGCTCGTTGGTGAACGGCCCGTACATGTCCGCGGTGTCCAGGAAGTTTATGCCGAGGTCGAGCGCCCGGTGGATCGTGGCGATCGACTCCTCCTCGTCCGGGGTGCCGTAGAACTCGCTCATCCCCATGCATCCGAGCCCGATCTCCGACACGACGAGCCCCTGGCTGCCCAGAGCGCGTCTCTCCATATCACCCTCCTTCGAAAAAGCCTCCGCAAAACCAGGGTATGTTTTCCCGGGGTAAGCTCCTCCCGAAACCTCAGCCCACGGTGACGACCGCGGAGCCTTCGATCCTGCCTTCGCGGAGCACATCGAGCGCCTCGTTGGTTCGCTCGAGCGGGAAGGTCTCCACGGTGGTGCGGATCGGGACCTTCGGCGCCAGCTCCAGGAACTCCTCGCCGTCGCGGCGGGTGAGGTTGGCGACCGAGCGCAGGACGCGCTCTCCCCAGAGTATCTCGTAGGGGAAGGAGGGGATGTCGGACATGTGGATCCCGGCGCACACCACCACCCCGCCCTTCGCCACCGCACGCAGCGCCGCCGGAACGAGGCTCCCCACGGGGGCGAAGATGATCGCGGCGTCGAGCTCCTCCGGCGGCCGCTCGTCCGAGCCTCCGGCCCACCCGGCCCCCAGGCTGCGCGCGAAGCGCTGCGCCTCCTCGTCCCCGGGTCGGGTGAAGGCGAAGACCCGCCGGCCCTGGTATACGGCGGCCTGGGCGATCATGTGCGCCGAGCTCCCGAAGCCGTAGAGCCCGAGCCTCTCCGCGTCCCCGGTCATCCTGAGAGAGCGGTACCCGATGAGCCCGCCACACAGAAGCGGCGCGGCCTGCAGGTCGGGATAACCCTCGGGGATGGGGAAGCAGAAGCGTTCGTCGGCAACGGCGTACTCGGCGTAGCCGCCGTCTATCTGGTAGCCGGTGAAGCGGGCACCCTCGCAGAGGTTCTCCTGTCCCCTCCGGCAGTAGCGGCACTCCCCGTCGGTCCACCCGAGCCAGGGCACCCCTACCCTATCCCCCTCGGAGAAGCGCCCGGTCCCCTCCCCCGCCGCCACGACCTCCCCGACGATCTGATGCCCGGGGATGAGCGGCAGCTTGGGCCCGATCAGTTCACCGTCGACGATGTGCAGGTCCGTGCGGCACACCGCGCACGCCCTGACCCGGATCAGAACCTGCCCCACCCCCGGCTCGGGAACGGCGATATCCTCCATCCGCAGCGGCTCGCGCTGCCTCTCCAGGACCATCGCGCGCATGTTTTTAGTCTACTACGTACCTCCGGAACCGCCTCTGGGAAGAGCCTGCAACCAGCCGTACAATCCCTGGATGGAGGAGGTTCGTGTAGAGGGCGCCCGTGCGGTGGAGCGGGTGATCGCACGGATGCGGCGGGTGGAGGACGGCCCGCTCTCGCTGGAGGAGATGGCCGGGATGGCACACCTCAGCCCCTTCCACTTCTCGCGCCTCTTCAAGCAGGTCACCGGCGTCCCGCCCGGCACGTTCATGGCCGCCCTGCGGCTGGAGCGGGCCAAGCGGCTGCTTCTGACCACGGAGCTGGACGTCGCGGAGGTCTGCTACGAGGTCGGCTACGAGAGCCCCGGAACCTTCGCCACGCGTTTCTCGCGCCTGGTCGGCGTCTCTCCGGGGCAGATGCGCCGCCTCCCCGAGATGCTGGAGGGAGCGACCGGGCGCCTCCGGGTGCCCGCGCTCCCCCCCGCGCCGGGGGGCGTGGCTTTCCGGGTGGGCGGCGAGCTCCCCGCCGGGGCGCTCGCCTTCGCCGGGCTCTTCCCCGCCGCGATCCCGCAGGGCCGCCCCGTGGCGTGCACGTTGATCGGAGGACCGGGCGAGCACCATATCCCACCGGCCCCCGACGGGCTCTACCACCTGATGGTCGCCGCGCTGCCGCTCCATACATCTCCTCTGGAGATGCTGCTCCCTGGCCCCGAACTGCGCGTCGGGCACGCTCCGGTGGCGGTGCGCAGAGGTTCGTCCGCCAGCCCCGCAGACATCGCGCTGCGCCCGACCCGGCCCACAGACCCTCCGCTGCTCCTCGCGCTCGCTGCGCGCCTGCTGGAGAGAGCAAGATAGGAGAGGTCGAGGCGGCGTGCGGCGGCTATCTTCCTTGAGTACAAGGCGGGCCGGACGAAAGGAGAGACGATGATCACGAAGGCGTATGTGGTGAGCGTGCACGTGGGCGACCAGGAGAGGGCGCTCGATTTCTACACGAACGCTCTGGGCTTCGAGAAGCGCTCCGACGAGCCGATGGGCGAGGGTGCGCGCTGGCTCACGGTGGCCCCCGAGGGCGCCGAGACCAGCATCTTCCTCGAGCCCGTCGGCTCCGAAGGCCGCGCCGGAGGCTGGGCGAACGTGATCTTCGAGTGCGACGACATCCATGCCACCTGCAATAAACTCCGCGATAAGGGGGTGGAGTTCTCCGAGGAGCCCACCAGGCAGCCGTGGGGGATGTGGGCGCGGTTCAGGGACCCCGACGGCAACGAGTTCGGGCTCTACGGCGGCAGGTAGAAGGATTCCCCTCCCCCGGCGGGTCCCGATGCCGGGACCCGCCTTTCTACCTGCGCCGGGCGAGCGCGGCAAGCTCCGCGGCCCTCTCCTCCAGCGCGGATCTCAACTCCTCCGGAGCGCGAACGATGAATGGGCAGTCGAGGGCGGCCAGCACGCGCGCCATCCAGCCCAGATCGGGCGTCGAGCACCGCAGGAGCGTACCCTCCTCCACCTGATCTAACGAAATTCCTATCGGCGGAAGCTGCCTGCGTGCTTCGCCCGGCTCCGTCTCGAGCAGCACCTCGACCGACCACTCCTCCCCCGGCGCGGCGGCCACCGCGTGTAGCAGCGCCTCCGGTGAGTCCAGCCCGGTCGGTGTCTCGAAGCCCTCTTCGAGCGGTCTCGCCTCCAGCACCCTATCCACCCGAAACAGGCGCAGCCCCCGCCGCAGGTGGCAGTATCCCGCCGCGTACCAGTATCCCTCCCGGTAGAAGACCCCGTAAGGGTCGAACTTTCGCTCCGTCGTCCCCGACGAACCGGAGCGGTAGCGCATCCAGACCCTCCTCTCGCCTACGGCGGCGGCGAGCGTCAGGAGCGCCTCGCTCCTCGCAGATACGGCGGGTCTGTCTATCGCGATCGAGAGGGCCCGCTGCAGTGCACCGACCCTCTCCCGCAGCCCCCCGGGCATTACCCGCTCCAGCTTGGCCAGGGCGCCCTCCGCGGCCGGCGCCGCTCCCGAGAGCCCGAGCCTGCGGGCCGCCAAGAGGCCCAGCACGAGCCCCAGCGCCTCCTCATCGGTGAACATCATCGGCGGCAGCCGGTAGCCGGGCTGGAGCACGTAGCCCCCGTAGCGTCCGCGCTCCGCTTCGACCGGGACGCCCATCTCCCGGAGCATCGCCGCGTAGCGCCGCACCGTTCGCTCCCCGACCTCGAGCCTCCTCGCGAGCTCCGGGCCCCCCATGCGCCCGCGGGATTGCAGGATCTCGAGCATCGAGAGCAGCCTGGTGGTCGGCCGGTAACCGTACACGACTTTCTCCCTTCCAGAAACTCGCAGGAGATTCTACCCGAAACAGGAACGCCACTGACCTGTTTCGGACGTATCTTCAGCCGGCAGGCGAAAACGGGAGGATCATGTACGGAGCATGGTACGGCGAAGTGTTGGCAAGAGAACGGCAGGAGCAACTTCTCGAGGAGGCACAGGAGCGAAGGCTGGCGCGCATGGTCGCGGGGCCGGGACTGCGGGCGCGGGCGGCGCGGTGGCTCTTCGGGCTCGCACTCCTGCTGGAGCGGCGGGAGACCTGGCGGGCCGTGTGGGAACGCCTGGAGGCACCGCGATGAGAAGAAAGAAGAATCCCCTCCCGCCATCGGGAGGGGATTCTTCTTTTCCGGTTTCAGCCTCTCCGGCTCAGGAGGCGGCGTGGACCTTCGTGGTGAAGGAGAGCTCTTCGCCGGAGCGGTCCACGAGGACGGTATCGCCCGCGGAGAACTCGCCGCCGATGATCCTGCTGGAGAGCGGGTTCTCGATGTAGCGCCGGATCGTGCGGGCGAGCGGACGGGCGCCGAACTTCTGGTCGTAGCCGCGCTCGGCGAGGAACTCCTTCGCCGCCGGGGTGACCTCGACCGAGACCTTCTGGTTCTCGAGGTTCCTGTTGAGCCGTCCGAGCATGATGTCCACGATCCTGAGCACGTCCTCCTTGGTGAGCGGCTGGAAGACGATGATCTCGTCGATCCGGTTCAGGAACTCGGGCCGGAAGGTGCGCTCGAGGGCGTCGCGGGCACGCCGCTCCATCTCCCGCGCGTCGATGCCCTCGCGGGCCGTGAACCCGAACTGACGTTCGGAGACCAGGTGCTGGCTGCCGACGTTCGAGGTCATGATGACGATCGTGTTCTCGAAGGAGACCGTTCGGCCCTGGGCGTCGGTCAGCCGTCCGTCGTCCAGCAGCTGAAGCAGCGTGTTGAACACGTCCGGGTGGGCCTTCTCGATCTCGTCGAAGAGGACCACGCTGTACGGGCGGCGCCGGACGGCCTCGGTGAGCTGGCCGGCCTCCTCGTAGCCGACGTACCCCGGCGGAGCCCCGACGAGCCGGCTCACGGTGTGCTTCTCCTGGAACTCGCTCATGTCGATGCGGATCATGGCGTCCTCCTCGCCGAAGAGGTACTCGGCGAGCGCCCGGGCGAGCTCGGTCTTGCCGACGCCCGTGGGCCCGAGGAAGATGAAGCTCCCCACCGGCCGCTTGGGGTCCTTGATCCCGGCGCGCGAGCGCCTTATCGCCTCGGCGACGGCCTTCACCGCCTTGTCCTGGCCGATGACCCGCTCGTGCAGCACGTTCTCCAGGTTCAGCAGCCGCTCGCGCTCCTCCTGGACGATGTTGGTCGCGGGCACGCCGGTCCACTCCTCGAGGATGCGGGCGATGTCCTCCCTCGTGACCTCGGGGGCGTTGGACTCGCGGCTCGTCGCCCAGCCCTGCTGCTGCTCGCGCAGCTCGGCCTTGAGCTGCTCGATGCGCTGCTTGAACCCGGCGGCCTTCTCGTAGTCCTCGGCCCGGACGGCGTCCTCCTTCTGGCGCTCGAGCGAGGAGATCTCATCCTCTATCCTCTTCACGTCCACCGGCGGGACCGTCGAGCGCAGCCGCACCTCGGCCGCCGCCTCATCCAGCAGGTCTATCGCCTTGTCCGGCAGGAAGCGGTCGGTGATGTAGCGGTCGCCGAGCTGCGCCGCCCCGATGATCGCCTCGTCGGAGATCCTCACGCGGTGGTGCGCCTCGTAGCGGTCCCTGAGCCCGAAGAGGATGCCGATGGTCTCCTCGACGCTGGGCTCGCCGACCATCACCGGCTGGAAGCGGCGCTCGAGCGCGGTGTCCTTCTCTATGTTCTTGCGGTACTCGTCGAGCGTGGTCGCCCCGACGACCTGTATCTCGCCGCGGGCGAGCGCGGGCTTGAGCATGTTCGAGGCGTTCACCGCCCCCTCGGCGCCGCCGGCCCCGACGATCTGGTGCAGCTCGTCGATGAAGAGGATTATGTTCTTCTCCTCGGAGCGCAGCTCGCGCAGCAGCTGCTGCATCCGCTCCTCGAAGTCGCCGCGGAAGCGGGTCCCGGCGACCAGGCTCCCGACGTCGAGCGCGACGACCCGCTTGCCTTTAAGCGACTCGGGCACGTCCTCGGAGACGATGCGCTGCGCGAGCCCCTCGGCGATCGCGGTCTTCCCGACGCCGGCCTCCCCGATCAGGACCGGGTTGTTCTTGGTGCGGCGGCTGAGGATGCGGATGACCCGCGCGATCTCACCCGCCCGCCCGATGACCGGGTCGAGCTCCCCATCACGCGCCATCTGGGTGAGGTCGCGGCTGACCTGGTCGAGCGTGGGCGTCCGGCTCTGGCCCTGCGGACCGCCGGGGAACCCGCCGCCGGCGCCGCCGGCGCCCATCCCGGCGCCGGCACCCACGCCGGGGCCCATCTGCTGCCCACCGCGCTGCTGCAAAAGACGCAGGATCTCCCGCCGCAACGCCTCGGCGTCCCCGGCGCCGTTCTGCGAGAGGATGCGGTACGCGTTGCCGTCCCCCTCGCCCAGAAGCCCGAGCAGCAGGTGCTCGGCACCCACCTGGCTCGCGCCCATCTGCCTCGCCGCGGTGAACGAGAGCTGCAGCGCCCGCTTGGCGCTCGGCGTGAAGGTGTACACCCGGTTCCCGGGGTCACCCCGCTGCTCCTCGAAGCGCCGCCTCATCCCCTCGACATCCGCCCCGGCTCGCCGGAGCGCCTCGGTAGCGACGTTCTCCCCCGAGACCACCCCGGCGAGCAGATGATCGGTTCCGATCGCGTCGGTCTCGGTCGTCCCCGCGGCGACCTCCCGGGCGCGCATGACGGCCTCCTGCGCCTCCTGCGAGAGCGCCTCGAAAAGTCCCGCCGATTGACTGTGCTGCTGGATCAAATTCTGCAACATCTCAAACGGTCCGAACCCGCCGCCCGACCCACCGAACATCCCGAGCTGCCTGGCACACTGATTGCACAGGTAGGTCGTCGTGCGGCGGTCCCCACTCTGCTGAAACACCTGCACGCTCGCGGGCCTCACCCCGCAGTTCTCGCATATCATCGATACAACGCCTCCAGACCTGTATGCGAACCAAAATCCTTCTTATCTTCCCCGTTCCGGGGAAACCATAACCGTCTAACAAGATCTGAGCCTGTCACGCTCATATTTTATTACTACGTCTCAGTAGATCAAGCAGATGTGCGGAGGTTCGGGGGGTGGTCGGGTGGGTAAGAAACGTTCCCGACGGTAGAGCGAAGAGAGGGAGGTTTTCAGGGCATGGAGGCGCGTGACATGATCGGTCTGGAGGCTCGGACGGCCGACGGGACGGGGATCGGCAGGGTCTCCGATGTTCTCTACGACGAGGAGAGCGGCGCGGCGACCCACCTGGTCGTCGAGCGCGAAGGGGAGAGCTTCGAGGTCCCCATCTCCGAGATATCCCTCGACGAGGAGGCGGACTTCGTCACCCTCCGGACCGACCGCCCGGACGCGGAGCCAGCCGGCCGGGTGGGGCAGGAGGAGTACGCTCCGGGCGAGTCGGACGAGGAGGACCACCCGCACGAGGGTCAGTTCGTCACCGAGCCTCAGAGCGAGCCGGAGGCGCTCTCTCCCGAGGATCTGGCGCGCGAGGACTGGGAGGACGAGACCTACACCCCGGACTCCGGCTACCCCAGGAACGACATCTACATAGACCCGGACACCGGCGAGGAGGTCACCGACCCGTACCTGGAGGACAACCGGGACCTCGGGGACGACGTGGAGGACCTGCTCGAGGACACGGAGCTCACGGTCCGCTCCGTGAATGAGGGCGTCGTCGAGCTCTCGGGGAGGGCAGCCTCGCAGCGGGACCTGGAGGATACGATAGAGGAGATCATGGGGCTCGAGGGCGTCCGGGAGGTGGACGCGACCGACGTCGAGGTCTCCGGCTAGCGCAGCCGGGGGACGACCTCCTCGGCGAAGCGGTGGAGCATCGAGTGGTCGTAGGCGAGGCGCGGCAGGTAGACGATGATGTAGTCCGCCCCGGCCTCGACGCACCGCTCCAGACGTGATGCGACCTCGTCCGGGGTGCCGACGACGAACTCTTTGGTGTATTCCTCGTAGCTGCGGCCCATGCGGGCCTTCCCGGTGGCCCGCTCGGGGTCCTCGCCCTCCTCGAGGAGGTGGACGTTCACCGAGGTGGAGCGTGTGATCTCCCCGAAGTCGCGCCCCTCGCGCTCGCAGTGGCCGCGCAGGACGTCGAGCTTGTGCCGGATCGCCTCCGGGTCTCCCCCGCCGACGTTGCAGGCGTCGCCCCAGCGGGCGACCAGGCGCAGCGTCACCCTCTCGCCGCCACCCCCGATCCAGAACGGCGGGTGCGGTCTCTGCGCGCTCTTGGGCTCGTTGATCGGTTTGTCCAGCTGGTAGAACTCACCGTCGAAGACGACGTCATCCTCGGTCCACAGGCGGTGGATGATCTCGCACGCCTCCCGGAAGGCGCGCATCCTCTCGGGGACTTCGGGGAAGCCGTAGCCGTAGGCGCGCCACTCGTGCTCGTACCAGCCCGCCCCGAGCCCGAAGAGGAGCCTGCCGCCGCTCATCACGTCCGCGGTGGAGGCCATCTTCGCCAAGAGCGCCGGGTTGCGGTAACCGTTGCAGGTGACCATCTGCCCGATCTTCACCCGCCTCGTGTCGCGGGCGAGTCCGGCGGTGGACATCCAGCACTCGAAGACGGCGTTCTTCGTCGGCTCGGGTACGGTGTGGAAGTGATCGTAGAGCCAGATCGAATCGAACGCCCCGCTCTCCTCTGCGGCCCGGGCGACGGAGGTCATCGCTTCGTACTGCTCGACCGGGTCCTCTATCTCGACGAGGTCCATCCTCCACCCCTGCGGCACGAAGACGCCGAACTCCACCGGCATGAACACCCCTCTCTCTCGCTCCCGCGACCCGCGAAGCATACCCCCGGCGGGGTGTGAAGTCTAACCCCTGCGGTCCGGGTAGCGGGCGACGGTTCGGATCTGCAATCCCCCGCGCACCCGCTGGGTGAGATCGACGGTCATCTCCTCCGGCCCGCAGGCGCGGACCAGATCCTCAAGGAGCGTCGCCGCGAGGTCCTCGGCGAAGATGCCCCGATCCCGGAAGCCCCACAGGTAGAGCTTGAGGGATTTCGATTCGATCAGGCGCTCCCCCGGACGGTAGCTGAGCTTCAGGTCGTAGAAGTCCGGCTGGCCGGTCACCGGGCAGAGGGCCGTCAGCTCCTGCGTGGTGAACTCGACGGTCGCGTCGGTCGCGCCGTGGCGCCAGGGTACGGTATCCAGCTCGTCGGCCCCTATCGGGCCGCGCACCTCCCGCCCGAGCACCCGCCTGTCCGCAGCGTCGGACAAGATCAAAAACCTCCTCTGTTCGCCTCTTCCGGCGGACAGATGTTACTGCGCGAGCGCGCAACCGTCCTTGCGCGGGTCGCTCCCGCAGGCCCTCACTCCTCCTTCGAGGATCCTGATGACCTGCGCCCCGCCGGTGGGAACCGCGTAGTCCGGCCCCACCTCGACCGCATGCCCCATCCGGCGCAGCCCCTCAACGGTCCTCTCCGGGTAGCGGCCCTCCAGAAGAAGGGTGTCGCCGTCGTGGAAGTGGCGCGGATGTTCGGCGGCCTCCTGCGGGCTCATCCCGTAGTCGAGGAGGTCGGCGAGGAGCTGGGCGTGTCCCTGCGGCTGCATCGGCCCGCCCATCACCCCGAAGACGGCCCAGAGCGCATCCTCTCTGGTGGCGAGCGCCGGGATGATCGTGTGCAGCGGACGCTTCCCGGGCGCGAGCTCGTTGGGATGCCCCTCCTCGAGGGTGAAGCACGCTCCCCGGTTCTGCAGGCAGACCCCGGTCCCTCCGGCGACGATGCCGCTCCCGAAACCTTTGTAGAGGCTGTTTATGAAAGAGCAGCCGTTCCCCTCCTCGTCCACCGCGCAGAGGTAGGTGGTGTCGCTCCCGAGGGAGAGCTCTCGAGAGACTCCCGCGGCCCGCTCCCTGGAGATCTCCTCCCGCAGGCCGGCCGCGTACTCCTTCGAGAGCATCCGCTCCACCGGCACCTCGCAGAAATCCGGGTCGCCCACCCTCTCCTGCAGATCTCTGAACGCGAGCTTCTTGGCCTCGACCTCGAGGTGGACGCGCCCGGCACCGAGGGGGTCGAGCTCCGCCAGCTCGAAACCCTCCAGGATGTTGAGCATCTCGAGCGCCGCTATCCCCTGGGTGGGCGGCGGGATCTCGTAGACCCTCACCCCGCGGTAGTCGGTCGAGATGGGCTCGACCCATTCGGTCTGGTGCTCCGCGAGATCCTCCTCGGAGAGGAATCCTCCAGCCTCCCGCACCGACCGGGTGATGCGCCGGGCGATCTCACCCTCGTAGAAGGCGTCCGCCCCGCCCTCGCAGAGGATCTCGAGCGTGCGGGCGAGGTCGGGCTGCAGGAACCTCTGCCCGGCCCGGGGCACCCTCCCACCGGGAAGGAAGCAGCGCGCGGCCGCCGCGTCCTTGCGCAGCATCTCCCCGGCCGTCTCCCAGTAGCGACCGGCCACCTCGGCAACGATACACCCTTCCCTGGCGTAGCGGAGCGCGCTCTCGAGCAGCCGCCCGAGCGGCAGCCGCCCGAGCTCCCTCGCGGCATCCTCCCACAGCCTCACCGCCCCGGGCACGGTCACCGTGAGCGCGCCCCGGTCGGGCATCCGCGAGAGGCCCATATCGCGCAGCTTCTGCGCGTCGATCCCGCGTGGAGCACCACCGGCGCCACAGGCCCCCACCACCCTGCCGCTTTTGGCCTCGTAGAAAAGGAGGAACGCGTCCCCTCCCATCCCGGTGGTCATCGGCGCGACGACGGCCAGGGTGGCCGCCATTGCGACGCACGCATCGACCGCGTTTCCTCCCTCGTCGAGCGCCCGGATGCCAGCCAGGGCCGCCTGCGGGTGCTCGCAGGCCACCGCTCCACGCGTCCCGTAGACCGTCGATCTCCCCCCCACATCGGGCCTCAAGGCCTTCGCGGCGCCCGAAAGCCGTGTATCTCCTGCGTTCGTCACCGCCCTCCTCCGGTCGTGGTGGGTTCTCTCTTACAGTCTTCTCCTGTCCCTCAGTTTACATTCCTGTTCGAAGGGTACATTCCCTGCAAGAAAACGATCAAGGAGGAAAGGCATGAGCCCGAGGGACCTGTACATAGGAGGGACCCTGGCGTCGATCGCGATCTCGCTCGGACTGTTCGCCCGCGGCAGGCGCAACGAGGCGATCTTCGTCGGGCTCTGGGCCCCGACCGTCCTACAGCTCGGGGAGGCGCTGCTGGCCCGCTCCAGGGAGAGCTAGCGCCCGAACTCGCGCAGAAGCTCCGCGAGGCCGATGCGCTTCACTATCGGGCGTCCGTGCGGGCAGACATCCCCGAACTCACACGACGCCCACTCTTTCAGCAGCCGGGCCATCTGGTCCGGCTGCAGTCTCTCTCCGAACTTCGTCGATCCGCGGCAGGCGAGGGCTTTCGCCAGATCCTCGCCCCCCGCGAGCGTCTCTATCGCGGCGAGGAAAGCCTCGGCCGCATCAGCGGTCCCTTCGGGGACGCTCGTGAGCTTCACCACGTCCGTCCCGAACGTCTCGAACCGGAAGCCGAGCGCCTCCAGCTCCCCCTCGAAGCCCCAGACCTCAGCCGCAAGACCCTCCGGAAGGTGCACCGGGACGGGCTCTCGCAGCGGCGTGGGATCGCGCCTGAGGTCCCTCTGCAGACGCTCGTAGAGGATGCGCTCGTGCGCCCCGTGCTGGTCGAGGACGAGGAGCTCCTCCCCCCTCTGGGCGACGATCATGCGCCCGGCGAACTGACCCAGGAGCTGGAGATCCGCCGGCCCGTCCTCCCCCCGTCCGGCACCCCGCTCGCGGCGCTCGAGGGAGAGGGCGCCGCGGATCGCGCCGACCACCAGCGGGTACACAGAGCGCCCGCCGCGCAGCCTCACCGCGCTCTTGGCCGGATGGACGTTCACGTCCACCTCGCCGGGGCCGAGCTCGAGCCGCAGGAAGGCCGCCGGGTGGCGGCCCTTCGGCAGCAGGTCGGCGTAGGCCCGGAAGACCGCAGGAGCGAAGGAGTCCGGCTCGACGACCCGTCCGTTGACGGCGACGTGCAGGTAGCGCCGGGTCGGGAAGCTCACGTGCAGCGGGCTCACCAGGCCCCCGACCACCTCGTCGTCGAGCGGGACGAGGCTCCCCGCCAGCCCGAGACCGTAGAGCTGGGCGACCCGTTCCCGCAGGTCCGCGGCGGGCGGCAGCGCGAGCGCCCCGCGGCCGTCCGAGCGCAGGCAGAACCCCACCCCGGGCCATCCGAGCGCGAGCGAAGAGACCACCGAGACGACCGCGCTCGCCTCGGCCCGCGGGCTGCCCAGAAAACCCCGGCGCACCGGCAGGTTCAGGAAGAGGTCGCGCACCTCGACCGTCGTGCCCGGTGGGTGCGCGGCGGGGGCGGAACGATGCACCTCCCCGCAGAACGCCTCCACCCGCCAGCCCCGCCCGCCGCACCTCGAGGTGGTGAGCGAGAGCGAGGAGACCGAGGCCATCGAATGCAGCGCCTCGCCCCTGAAACCGAGGGAGGTGATGCAAGAGAGATCCTCCGGGCGTTCGATCTTGCTCGTCGCGTGCGAAAGCAGCGCCCTCTCCGCGTCCTCCGGGGACATCCCCTCCCCGTCGTCCTGGACCCGGATGAGGGAGGTCCCGCCGCGTTCTACCTCTATCGAGATCCTGCAGGCCCCGGCGTCGAGCGCGTTCTCGACGAGCTCCTTCACGGCGGAGGCCGGCCGCTCTATGACCTCCCCTGCCGCGATCCGGCGCGCCACCTCGGGAGGCAGGATGCGCACCCTCCCGCCGTAGGGAGCCGTCCCCTCGCGGAGGACCGCCTCCGGCAAGACCCTCACCCCGCGAACCCCTTTATCCCCTCGGCCTCCAGGCGCGAGAGTATCTCCCCGGCCCGCTCGACGACCGGCCGCGGGAGCCCGGCGAGCCGCGCCACGTGCACCCCGTAGGAGGAGGACTCCGAGCCCTCCTCGATCCTGTGCAGGAAGACTATCTCGCCGCCGACCTCCTCGACGGTCGCCTTGAGGTTGCGGCAGCCGGGGAGCGTGTCGGCCAGACGGGTCAGCTCGTGGTAGTGGGTGGCGAACAAAGTGAGCGACTGCACCTCGTCGTGCAGGTGCTCGGCGATCGCCCAGGCGAGGCTCATCCCGTCGTAGGTCGAGGTCCCGCGCCCGACCTCGTCCAGGATCACGAGCGAGCGCGAGGTCGCCGAGTTGAGGATCGTCGCCGCCTCGGTCATCTCGACCATGAAAGTCGACTCCCCGCTCGCGAGCCTGTCCTCCGCGCCGACGCGGGTGAAGATCCTGTCCACCACCCCCAGAGACGCCTCCCCGGCCGGCACGTACGAGCCGGACTGGGCGAGCAGGACGATGAGCGCGGTCTGCCTGAGGTAGACGGACTTCCCGGCCATGTTGGGTCCGGTTATGATCTGCAGGCGCGAGGAGCCGTCTATGCTCACGTCGTTCGGGACGAAGGGGGTGTCGGTGGCGTGCTCGACGACCGGGTGCCGTCCGGCCCTGATCTCGATCCCGCGCCCCTCGGTGATGCGCGGCCGGCAGTAGCGCAGCTCGCTGGCCGCCGCGGCGAACGAGGCCACGACGTCGACGACCGCGACCGCCCGGGCCAGCCGCTGGAGGTCCGGGGCGGCCTCTTTGACGGCGGCCCGGATCTCGCCGAGGATCCTGCGCTCCAGGCGCTCGACCTCCTCGCGGGCCCCGAGCATCCTGGACTCGTGCTCCTTGAGCTCGACGGTGACGTAGCGGGCGTTGTGCTTCAAGGCCTTGCGGTGCTCGTAGTGCGGCGGGACCTGGTTCGCCTCCCTGCCCGCAACCTCGATGAAGTACCCTTCTCCGTCGCGGTAGCCGACCTTAAGCGACTTGAGCCCGGTCTTCAGGCGCTCCTCGGCCTCGAAGCGGGTGAGCCACTCGTGCGCCCCGTCGCGGAAGGAGCGGGCCTCGTCGAGCTCCTCCGAGTAGCCGGGCTTGATGATCTCACCCTCCTCCTCGCTGATCGCGGCCTCGATCAGCCCGCGCACCCCCGGCGGCTCCTCCATCGCACCGAGCGCCCGCGCGAGCAGTTCGCTCCCCTCAGCGGCGGGGCCGAGCGCCTCCCTCAGGGGGCCGACGGCCGCGAGCGCGTCCCGGAGCGAGAGCAGATCCGAGGGCGAGGCGGAGAGCCTCACGATGCGGGTCGCGATCCGCTCGATGTCCGGGATGCGCCCGAGGATCTCCCTCACCCCCTCCCTCAGCATGTAGTCCGAGGCGAGGGCGTCGACGGCCCGCAGACGCTGCTCGATACGCCCCGCGTCGAGCAGCGGCCGCTCGAGCCACCGCCGGTGCGCCCGCCGGCCCATCGGGGTGCGGGTGCGGTCGACGGTCTCGATGAGCTCCTCGAGCCCCAGATTACGCCGGGTCGCCGCGTCGAGCACCATCCCCGAACCCGGCGAGTAGGGCCGGAAGGTGACGATCTGCTCCGGCGGGCTCCCCCCGCGCAGCGTGGAGAGGTAGTGGATGAGCGCCCCGGCCGCCCCGACGAGCGCCGCCCGTCCTTCGAGCCCGTAACCCTTGAGGCTCTGCACCCCGAAGTGCCGCCTCAGCGCCTGCTCCCCGGCCGAAGGCTCAAAAGTCCAGCGCGGCGCGGGGCTCACCGCAGCCCGCACCTTCGGGAGATCCTCCGCGGGCGTCCTCTCGGGGACGACGATCTCCCGCGGGGACCACCGCTCGAGCTCGGAGGCCACCTCCTCCGCGGGAACCTCCGTCCCGGTGAACTCACCCGTCGAGGCCTCGGCCACGGCGATCCCGGCCCTCTCCCCGCGCACGCAGACGGCGGCGAGGTAGTTCGCCTCCCCGGCGGAGAGGACGTTGTCCTCTATGACGGTTCCGGGGGTGAGGATGCGCGAGATCTCACGGGTGAACTGCCTGGGTTTGGTCGGGTGCGGCCGTTGCTCGGCGACCGCGACCGAGTATCCCTTCTTCAGGAGCAGCGCCAGATGCTCCTCGAGCGCGTGCCCCGGGACGCCGGCGAGCGGCACCCGCCCCTCACCCGCGGCCTCCCGGCTCGTGAGCCGCAGCGAGAGCTCGCGGGAGATGGTCTTAGCATCCTCCTCGAAGGTCTCGAAGAAGGTGCCTACCTGGTAGAAGAGGATCGTACCCGGCGGAAGCTGTGCCTTGAGCTCTGCGTATCTCCCCAGCATGCAACCATTCTACGGCCCGACGCCCGACACGTCAGCCCCGGAGGTCTATCATTGACGCTGGAACGCCGGCGAAACACCGGAGGTGCGAAGGATGAGGAAGGTGCTGGTCACCGGGGGGAGCGGCAAGGCGGGCCGGGCGGTCGTCCGGGAGCTCATGGAGCACGGATACGAGGTGCTCAACGCCGACGCCCTCCCCCCGAGAGAACCCGCTTCGGAGTTCATCCGAACCGACCTCACCGACCTCGGCCAGACCATCGAGGTGATGTCCGGCTGCGAGGGCGTCGTCCACCTCGCCGCCATCCCCGCCCCCGGCCTCCAGCCCGAGGGGAAGACCTTCGAGAACAACACCTTGAGCACCTACAACGTCTTCTCTGCCGCCGTCGCGCTCGGCGTGGAGCGGGTGGTGTGGGCCTCGAGCGAGACGACGCTCGGGCTGCCGTTCGAGCGGGAGAAGCCGGCCTACGCCCCGATAGACGAGGAGCACCCGCTCTACCCGGAGTCGAGCTACGCGCTCTCGAAGGTGATCTCCGAGGAGATGGCCCGTCAGATGAACCGCTGGAGCGGCATCCCCTTCGTGGGGTTGCGCTTCTCGAACGTCATGGAGCCCCCGCACGACTACGAGATCTTCCCCTCCTTCCAGGACGACCCCGAAATACGTCGCTGGAACCTCTGGGGCTACGTCGACGCAAGAGACGTGGCCCAGTCCTGCAGGCTGGGCCTGGAGGCCGACATCTCCGGGGCGGAGGCGTTCATCATCGCCGCCGCCGACACCGTGATGGAGCGCCCGAGCACCGAGCTCATGGCCGAGGTCTACCCGGACGTGCCGCTGAAGAGGGAGCCCGCGGGCAACGAGACGCTCCTCTCGATCGAGAAGGCCCGCAAGGTGCTCGGCTACGAGCCGCGCCACTCCTGGCGCGAGGAGGTGTCGAGATAGTCCCCGTCATCCTGGACATGGACCCGGGCCACGACGACGCCCTCGCGCTGATGCTCGCGCTGGGCTCCCCGGGCCTGGAGGTGCTCGCGGTCACCACGGTCGCCGGGAACGCGCCGCTCGAGAAGACCACGAACAACGCGCTGCGCCTCCTCTCCTTCCTGGGGAGGGGGGACGTTCCCGTCGGGGCCGGAGCGAAAAGACCGCTCTCGGGACGTCTGGTGACCGCGGAGTCCATCCACGGCCCGAGCGGTCTCGACGGGCCGGAGATACCCCCCGCCGGCTTCGGCCCGGACCCGCGCGGGGCGGTGGAGCTCATCGCAAAGACGCTGAGGGAGGCGACGCGGCCGGTTACCCTAATCCCCACCGGACCCCTCACCAACGTGGCCACGCTGCTGCGCGAGCACCCGGAGGCGAAGGAGAAGATCGCACGCATCTCGCTCATGGGCGGGAGCATCGGACCCGGCAACACCACCCCCGCGGCGGAGTTCAACGTCTACGTCGACCCGGAGGCGGCAAAAGAGGTCTTCGGGTCGGGGCTCCCGGTCACGATGTGCGGCCTCGACGTCACCCACCAGGCGAGGGTCACGCCGGAGCGGAGGGAGATCCTGCGCCGTACGGGGCGCGCCGGTGAGCTCGCCGCGGACCTCATGGAGTTCTACGCCTCGACCTACAGGAAGACCTACGGGCTCGACGCCCCGCCGCTGCACGACCCGGTCGCGGTCGCCGCGGTGCTCGCCCCGGAGCTCGTCGAGACCCGCCGGATGCGGGTGGACGTCGAGTGCCGGGGGGAGTTCACCCGCGGGGAGACCGTCTGCGACCTGCACGGCGTCACCGGGCGCGAACCGAACGCCGATGTCGGGGTGGAGCTGGACGAGGAGGGGTTCTTCGAGCTGCTGCGCACGGCCTTCGAGAGGCTCTAGGAGCTTACTCCAGCAGGACCGCCTCGCTCTCGATCTCGCAGTCGAGCGTCGCAGCGACCGAGCAATATTTCTCGTGCGAGAGCGTGACCGCTCTATCGAGCACCTTCTGCGTGATCCCTTCCCCGCGCACGAGGTGGCGCACGGTTATGCGGGTGTAGCGCCGGGGATGTTCCTCAGCCCGCTCCCCCCGGAGCTCGATGCGGTAGCTCTCCGGCGGCGTGCGGCGCTTGTGCAGGATCTCCACCACGTCGAACGCCGTGCAGGTTCCCAGGGAGACGAGCAGAGCCTCCATCGGACGCATGCCCAGGGAGAAATCCTCGCTGCCGTCTATCAAGAGTTTGTCACCCGAGGGGTTCACCCCGGCATAACGCTGCCCGCCCAGGTGGTGCACTGTGACCTTCATCTCAGCCATGATCATTACTCTACACCCTCCGGGACCCCGCGGCGTACAACAAGAGGCCGGCGGCGAGAGCACCGGCGGTCGCCAGCAGGTTCACGGCCGGCTGTCGGGAGAGGAGGAACAGGCAGAGCATCCCGGCGACGGCCGGAATCGCCGGCCCGAACGGCAGCCGGAACGCGCGAGGCGCCTCAGGCTCACGCAGGCGCAGTACCCCGCCCGAGATGCAAACCATCAGGTACTGGTACAGTCGAGCCGCGACGTTGATCAAGATGAGCGAGGAGAAAGAGCCGCTGACGGCGAGGACCGCCACCAGAACACCCGTCACCCAGATGGAGACCACAGGCGTCTTGAATCGGGGGTGAACGCGGCCCAGGACCTCGGGGAGCATCCCCTCCCGGGCCAGAGAGTAGAGTGTGCGCGGGGCGAGGAGCACGACCCCACTCTGGGTGCCGGAGATGGAGACGAGGGCACCCACGGTGAGCAATGCGAGCCCACCGGAGAAAGCCGCCTCCCCGGCGGAGGCGAGCGGGGAACCGGCCGAGGCGAGGTTCGGCTCTATGCGCAACGCGGCGTACTGGACGAGCATGTAGAAAGTCGTGACCGCCGCGAGCGTGCCGAGCACCGCGACGACCACCGCTCGCCGTGGATTCACCATCTCCCCCGCCGGTATCGCCGTTCCCTCGAAACCCCCGTAGGCGAAGACGATGATCAGGACCGCCCCGAGAAAGCTCCCCCGACCGCCCGGGACCAGGCTCAGGTCCGCGTTTCCGACCGCCCCGGCGAAGGTCAGGCCGGCGAAGACGAGCACCGCGAGCGGCACCAGCTTGGCGATGGTGAAGATCTGCACCACGCGGGCTCCCAGCCGCACCCCGACCGTGTTCAGCAGGCAAAGAACGAAGATGAGCGCCGGCACGATCCAGACCCCGCCGTCCTTCGCCGCCGGCCACAGCGATCCCAGATAACTCACGAAACCATCGGAGAGTGCGGCCAGCCCGACGAGATAGGTCAACCATACCGCCCATCCCACGGTGAAACCAGCGGTGCGGCCCAGCGCCGCTCGTGCGTAGAGGATCGGACCACCAGTGCGGTCGAACATCGTAGAGAGCTCAGCGAAGCACAGACCGATCAGGCCACCACGATCCCCGCCGCCAGATAGGCCCACACCGAGGCCGCTCCAGCCTGTGCGGCCGCCTGCCCGGGGAGAAGAAAGATGCCCCCTCCGACCACGGCGTTTATCCCTACGAACAACATCTCGGGTGTCCTAAGTACCCGGCGTAAATCCTCGTTCATGACAGGCGCCTCGAATCCCTCGGCTTCTACACACAACAGGCGGATAGCATACTCCACACGTCTCCACCTCCACGCTGGGGTACCATTACCTCATCGGCCCAGAGATCCAGAGGAGGCAGGGAGTCATGTCGCTCACGATGGGAACGGGTCCCTTCGGCCCCAAGCGGAGCGGAGAGTTCAACTTCGACACCTCTATCCTCAAGCCCCACACCCTCTACTTCGAGGACTGCCCCAAGCGGGTGCGTACGTTCTTCGGCGGCGAGACCGTCGCCGACAGCCGCCGGGTGAAGGTTCTGCACGAGACCGGGCTCCTGCCCGTCTACTACTTCCCCGAGGAGGACGTCAGGACCGATCTGCTGGAGAAGACCGACCACAGAACGCGCTGCCCGTTCAAGGGCGAGGCCGTCTACTTCTCGGTGCGGGCGGGGGGCAGGCTGGCCGAGAACGCGGTCTGGAGCTACCCGGAGCCGCTCGAGGACGCCCCGCCGCTCTCGGGGTACCTGGCCTTCTACCACGACCGGATGGACCGCTGGATGGAGGAGGAAGAGGAGACGATCGGACACCCGCACGACCCCTACCATCGGGTCGACGTGCTCCAGAGCTCCTTACACGTCAGGGTCTCGGTGGGCGGCGAGGTCGTCGCCGAGACGAGGAGACCGCTCGTCCTCTTCGAGACCAGCCTCCCACCGCGCTACTACATCCCACCCGAGGACGTGCGCGAGGATCTTCTGGTTCCGAGCGACACTCATACGGTCTGCCCGTACAAGGGGGTGGCGTCCTACCGCTCGCTGAAGGTCGGGGACACCCTCGTCGAGGACGCCGCCTGGCTCTACCCCGATCCTCTCCCGGAGGCGCAGAAGGCGAGGGGGTACCTGTGCTTCTACGAGGAGAAGGTCGAGCAGGAGGTAGAGGGTTAGCCTACCAGCTCTGCCAGCGGTCGGGCGTGACGTGCACGGCCGTGGAGTATTCGCGGGCGAAGCCCTCCGGGTCGTAGCCGATGCGGGAGATCGGCTCCCGGTGCTTCTCCAGATACTCCGGGACCTCCGTCGCCGGCGGGAAGCCCTCCAGTATCCCGGCCCCCCCTTCGATCCGCACCACCCCGCCTCCGTGGGCGTCGCTGTTGAGGTTGAGCGCGACGCGGGGGTTGCGGGCGATGTTGCGCAGCTTCTGCCGGTCGGGCTGCGAGTAGATCAAAAACGTCTCCCCATCCCACAGAAAACACACCGGGACCGGCTGCGGCTGCCCGTCGCGGCGCACGGTGGTCAGCCAGATCACCTCCTCCGTCCGCAGCCTCTCCTCCCCCCTTCGATCCGGTCCGCTCACTGATCCTCCCTTCCCCCAAGCTGCGGGAGCACCGAGCCCGCGAGCGCCTCGAGGCCGTCTATGTCGTCGGCTTCGAGCCACTGCAGCATCACCCCCTGCGCCCCGGCCTCCGCGAGCCGCCCGAGCTGCTCGACGAACTCCGGGGCGGTGCCCACGACCGCCCCCGCCCGCCGCAGCTCGTCCGCGCTCTGCCCTCCGAGTTTGCGCCGCACCTCCCCATCCGTGCGGCCGAAGACCGCGCGGGTCATCAGCGTGCGCCGCACCTCCTCCGGCGGACGGCCCGCCTCCTCCAGGAGCTCGTCGAGGCGGCGGTTGAGCCGGGAGAACTCCTCCAGCGTCGGGAAGGTCGCGTTCCACTCGTCGGCGTAGCGGACGGCGAGCGGCAGCGTCCTGCGGGGACCGTTGCCCCCGATGACGATCGGGGGACCGCCGGGACGGGGCGAGCGCAGCTTCAGCTCGGCGTCGTGCAGCCGGTAGAAGCGGCCCTCGAAAGAGGCCGGCCCCTCCCCCCGCAGCAGGCGGGTTACGACCTCAAGCCCCTCCTCGAAGCGGGCGAAACGCTCCGGCACGCCGAGCAGGTCGAACCCGAAGGCCTCGTGCTCGCGCTCCTGCCAGCCGGCTCCGAGCCCGAGCCTGAGTCGCCCGCCGGCCAGGTCGTCCACGGCCGCGGCCTGCCAGGCCGTGATCACGGGGTGGCGGAACGAGACCGGGGTCACGAGAGGCCCGAACTCGATGCGCCCGGTGTTGTCCGCGACCCAGGCGAGCGAGGACCACAGCTCGAGCGACTCCAGCACGGGTCCGGAGGGGTTCGTGAAGTGGTCCGAGCGGAAGATCCCGTAGAACCCGAAGTCCTCCGCCGCCCGCACCAGCCGCTTCCAGCGCTCCCAGCTGATCCCGTTCTGCCCCTCGACCATTATCGCAACGTCGAGCATCCGCCCTCCTAATCACCGTCCGAGCCTCTGGCAACCGGACATGGCACTCTGTAAACTCGTTTTGATGTCGATTCCAGATTACCAGACCGTGATGCTTCCGCTGACAGGCCTCATCTCCGATGGCAAGGAGCACTCCTTCAAAGAAGCAGTCGAAGCCCTCGCGAACCACTTCGAATCAAGCGAAGAGAAACCTCCTGCGAAATAAAGAGGATCGACTCGGACTACTTCGAGGAGATCTGACTGCCAAGACATGAGCGGAAGCCCATGTTCTTGGGCTCCCGCTCAAAGAGGGCAGGACCCTTCTTGCCGCTAACCCACTCTCGGCATGTAGCCCGGGCGGCGCTTCTCGTAAGCCTCGATGTCCTCCTCGTGCTGCAGGGTGAGCCCGACGTCGTCGAGGCCGTTTAAGAGCCGGTAGCGGACGAAGTCGTCGACCTCGAAGCTCTCCTCGAGGCCGGGCCCCTTCACGGTGCGGCTCTCGAGGTCGACGGTCACCTTCGCCTCGGGGTCTTCTCTCACCGCTTCGAGCAGGGCCTCTACCTTCTCTCTGGGGAGCTCGACGGTGAGGAGGCCGTTCTTGGTGCAGTTGTTCTTGAAGATGTCGGCGAAGGAGGGTGCGATGACGGCCCCGAAGCCGTAGTCCTTTATGGCCCAGACGGCGTGCTCGCGGCTCGAGCCGCACCCGAAGTTCTCCCCGGCGATGAGGACGACCGCTCCTTCGTGCTCGGGTTTGTTGAGGACGAAGTCTGGGTTCTCGCGCCACTCGGAGAAGAGGAACCTGCCGAAGCCGGTGCGCTCGATGCGCTTGAGGGCGTCGGAGGGTACGATCTGGTCGGTATCCACGTCGGAGTAGCCCAAAGGGAGCGCCTTGCCCTCGACCTTCTTCACCGGATCCATCATCACACTCCTTCCAGTACGCCGAGCTCGCTCGGGGAGGCGAAGCGCCCCATCACCGCCGTGGCCGCCGCGACGACCGGGCTCACCAGGTGCGTCCGGCCGCCCTTGCCCTGCCTCCCCTCGAAGTTGCGGTTGGAGGTCGAGGCGCACCGCTCGCCGGGGGAGAGCTTGTCCGGGTTCATCCCGAGGCACATCGAGCACCCGGCGGCCCGCCACTCGAAGCCGGCCTGCTTGAAGATCTCGTCGAGCCCCTCCTCCTCGGCCTGCTTCTTGACGCGCATCGAGCCGGGGACGACCATCGCCCGGATGCCTTCCTTGACCTTGTGTCCTTCGAGGACGCGGGCGGCGGCGCGCAGGTCTTCTATCCGGGCGTTGGTGCACGACCCGATGAAGACGGTGTCGACCTCGATCTCTCTCATGGGCGTACCAGGTTTCAGGCCCATGTACTTCAAGGCCCGCTCGTGGGCTTCGTTCTCGGGCTCGGGGACGACCCCGTCGAGCGGGACGGTCTGCGCGGGGGTGGTGCCCCAGGAGACGTAGGGCCGGAGCTCGGCGGCGTCGATGACGACCTCCTTGTCGAAGGTCGCCCCCTCGTCTGTCGGCAGGGTCTTCCAGTACTCGACGGCCTCCTCCCAGGCCTCACCCTTCGGCGCGTACTCGCGGCCCTCCAGGTACTCAAAGGTCTTCTCGTCCGGGGCGATCATGCCGGCGCGCGCCCCGCCCTCGATGGACATGTTGCACACGGTCATCCGGCCCTCCATCGAGAGCGAGCGGACCGCCTCGCCGCGGTACTCGATGATGTGCCCGACCCCGCCACCGGTCCCGATCCTGTTGAGGATGCCGAGCATGAGGTCCTTGGCGGTCACGTCCGCCGGAAGCTCTCCCTCGACCGTTACCGCCATCATCTTCGGCCGGCGCTGCGGCAGCGTCTGGGTGGCCAGGACGTGCTCGACCTCGCTCGTGCCGATCCCGAAGGCCAGCGCCCCGAAGGCGCCGTGGGTGGCGGTGTGCGAGTCGCCGCAGACGATGACCATCCCGGGCTGGGTGAGGCCCATCTCCGGCCCGATCATGTGCACTATCCCCTGTTTCGGGGTGCCCCAAGCCTCGAGCTCTATCCCGAAGTCCCGGCAGTTCTTCTCGAGCGCCTCCATCTGCTTGGCGGAGATCCTGTCTTTGACCGGGAGCCCCAGACCCTCGGTCGGGACGTTGTGGTCCATCGTGGCGAGCGTGAGGTCGGGCCTCCTGACCTTCCGCCCGGCGAGCCTCAGGGCCTCGAAGGCCTGAGGGCTCGTGACCTCGTGCACGAGATGAAGATCCACGTACAGCAGGTCGGGCTCCCCCTCGCCGCTCCTCACCACGTGCCGCTCCCAGACTTTCTCCGCGAGCGTCTTCGGCCTACTCATCATCTGCCTCCTTCTTCCTCGCCAGCATGTTGAGGCGAACGTAGTCGATCTCGAGCCCCTCTTCTTTGGCCATCCTCCCCGCCACGGCCTGCGCGAAGGGACGGCGCATCCCGCGGGGTAGCCGCATCAGGTGGGCGCGCAGGATGACCGCCTCCAGATACCGCGCGAGCGCCTCCTCGCCCGCAAAAGGCGTCGGCTTCTCCAGGAGCCGGGCCTCGACCTCCACGAACCCGCTCTCTTGGAGCAACGCCCGCTCCTCCTCCGGGGCCGGGTAGTGCTTGGTGTCCTCCCAGCCTTCGAAGTACCCCCGGAACGGCTCCTCCTCCATGACCCCCCGCAGCGCCCTCCCGACCCGCGAGATGTTGCCCGCCCCGCCGCACTGCGCGGCGAGCGTCCCGCCGGGCTTCAAATTGCGCGCGAGGGCGCGGAAGAGCCTGGCGTGGTCCGGGATCCAGTGAAATGTCGCCGTCGAGAAGATGACGTCCGCCTCCTCCCCGATATCCAGCTCCAGCAGATCCTGCCGCAGAACCCGCACCCTCCCCTCCCCGGCGAAGCGCCTCCCCGCGGCCTCGACCATCTCCCGC